>CAZEVA010000030.1:0-5119 GCA_964515585.1 uncultured Gammaproteobacteria bacterium
ATACCTACTTCCCAGAAGGGTACTTTTAGGGCGGCAACGTTTTGGTTTTGCTTAGAGGCAATTTTCACAAGGCTGTTAATGTAGTATTCCCCGGAAATAGGGGAGCGAGGCACTTTTTTGAGGTTTTGTTTGAGAAAGATATAGTCAAAACAATAAAAGCCGGCGTTAAGCTCGGTTATCTGTTTTTCTTTTTCGCTAGCATCTTTTTGCTCCCGTGAATCAACGACCTTATCATTTTGATCGCGAATAATTCGGCCCCAGGATAATTCGTTGGGTTTTTCATATTGAACACTAATTAGGCTCATTACTGCCTTTTTGCTTCGATGTAATTTTATTAGCTTGTTAATCGTTTCTGAATTATAAAACATCATATGGTCGCCGTAGCCAACTAGCGCCAAATCAAAGGTTTCATCCAAAGCACCAACTGCCGCGCTAACTGCATGCGCCGTTCCTAATTGCTTGGTTTGCTTAACGTATTTAATTTTCGAAAAATTAGCCAGCGAATGGCGAACGCTTTCTTCCCAAGCACCAACCACGCATACTGTCTGGCTAGCTACTTGTTGCATAAGTTCGGCCGCATAAACAATTAGCGGCCTTCCGGCAAAGGGCAATGAAACTTTGTTGGCATCATGGCTATTTAGCCTTTTGCCCTTGCCCGCAGCCAAAATTATTCCCACTGTTTTGGGTGGTTTTTTTTCCATAGAAAAATAGTATACCATGCGAAAATGGTATAATTCCATCCCCGAATTGGAATATTATTTTATGGCGTAAACGCTCTTGATAAACTCCGAAAGCTTTAAAAAGTTTTGGCCGCGCTTGGTTAGGCTCACGCACTCGTTTTTTTCTTTCAACATGTCTATCACCGATTGCTCATAAATTCGCCGGGCTATCGCTTTATCGCGCTTAACATACTCTTTAATAAACAGGTTTTGCATTTGTTGAGGCGATAATCCCTGGCAAGAGGCAGACTCCGAAGTATTGAGGCGATTAAGCAAATACATGGTTACCGAACGGTCAAAAGTTACCGGAAATACCACAAACAAAGCCAGATGAATTGAGGCGCTCATCACCAAAGCCGCCAGCCCTGTTTCAAAGCGGACCTTTGTTATCCGCCAACACACTCCCGATGTGAGTAAGAGGATAAAGACAATCCCCAGCAAAATGTTGCCGCGATAAAACAACACTTTTTGCGAGGCAAATAGGGGAGAGCGGAGTAGAAGTAAAAATACAGCGGTAAATAAAGTAAAAACAAATATATAATTTAGCAGTACTTTTGTTTTCATAGCTTGACTAAATAAAAATAATGTTTATAATATAGGTAATCACCATGACTGGACTAGCCTAAGGTTTCGACCGACCGCGAATGCCAGTCTTTTTTTTCTCTAGTGAATTCCGCAAAAGATCTATCCTAGCAATATAATTATCTTTATTAAATCGACGCAATAAAGCAGAATAGCGAGCTGTGGGCACCAATATCTTAAGCAATTTTTTTTGCTTTACTAAATACTCAACTAAACAATAAAAATCACCATCTCCAGTAACAATAATTGCTTGATGATAGTTTGTTAGTTGAATCATAGTATGCAGTACTAATTCAGCATCCACATTTCCCTTAATACTGATTTTACCTTTTGTATAGTGTTCTAATGTTGGTTTGAACACTAATTGATATCCTGATTGTTTTAAAAATTGATATAGTCTTTCATTACCAAGAACTTTCCCAATAAATAAAAACGCTTTCTCTACGTGATACTTGTTTCTCAAGTATTGTCGAAACTTTTGCCAATCAAATTGCCAACCTTGAGAACGTACTCCTAAGTTTAAATTCTGACTATCAATAAAAGCATAAACAACTTTGCGTTTCATAAAGATATTATATACAATAACTGGTGATGAAGAAGATTCTAGTTACTGGAGCGTTCGGGCAAATTGGGTCAGAATTGGTACCCACCTTGCAGGAAAAATACGGCGTTAGTAACGTTGTCGCCATGGGCCACTCAAACTACCCAAAGGATTATAAAGGGCCATTCGTTGCCGGCGAGATTACCGACAAAACTTTTTTGGAAGAGATTATCGGCAAATACCAAATTGATACGGTTTTTCATTTGGCCGCATATTTATCGGTGAAAAGCGAAATGGATCCCCAAGGAGCTTGGGAAGTTAATGTTATTGGCCTAAAAAATGTTCTCGATCTCTCTGCCAAACACAAACTGAAAATGTTTTGGCCGTCCTCAATCGCGGTTTTCGGGCCAACAACTCCCAGAAAAAACACTCCGCAAATCACTCCAATTGAACCCACCACCATGTATGGAGTAGGGAAGCTAACTGGCGAAAGCCTGTGCCACTATTATTTTCTAAAATACGGCCTCGACGTTCGCAGTGTGCGCTATCCGGGCTTACTGGATTACAAAACTCCGCCCAGTTTAGGCACCACTGAATACGCTAAAGAAATCTTTTGGAAAGCCATCCAAGAAAAAAAATACACTGTCCCGTTAAAGGAAGATACCACTATGCCGATGATGTTTATGCTCGACGCCATAAGAGCCACTATTTCTATTATGGAGGCGCCGCTGGAGAACATTAAAGTGCGCACCAGTTATAATTTGGCCGCCTTTAGCTTTTCGCCAAAAGAGCTATACCAGGAAATAAAAAATTCCATCCCCGAATTGGAAATTGAGTACAAAGAAACTGAGATTCAAAAAATTGCGGACTCCTGGCCACAGTCTATCGACGACTCAATGGCCCGCGCTCATTGGGGCTGGCAACCCAAATATAGTTTCCAAGAGTTAGTCAGGCAAATGTATCAAAATATTAAAAAGCAAATAGAAAATGGTCGCAAATAATTTTTTTAAACTTCTAGAAAGCGAAGTTGCAAGAGTTGATAGGGCAGGTTCCACAAAACGAAAAGAAAAAGTTATCGAACGCTTTACCAGCGAAAAGCCACCTCGAGCAGTAATAAATAACAAGAAATATTATATTTTTAATGCCAACGACTACCTTAGTTTAAAATACGCAGATGAATTAAGAGAGGGTGAACATCGGGCCAGCAAGCAGTTTGGCAGTGGCCCGGGAGCTGTGCGCTTTATCTCCGGCTCGCTAAAAGTTCATCGTGATCTAGAAAAAGCTGTGGCTAAATTTCATTCTCGAAGCGACGCTATTGTCTACAGCAGTGCTTTTGCCGCCAACCAGGGGGTAATCTTGCCATTAATTGCTCCTCAGGCCAAAACCTCGCTGGTCAAGGACAAGGTGCTGGTTGTGTCCGACGAGCTTAACCACCGCAGTATTATCGATGCTATTAGGCTGGCTAACCTGCCCAAAGAACAAAGAGTGGTTTTTAGGCATTTAGATTTTAGCCATCTTGAAAAAACAATTCAGGCCGCAACTGGCAAATTCGAGAGAATCCTAATTGTGTCCGACGGTGTTTTTAGTATGTTGGGAGAGCTACAGGACCTTAAAAAAATAGAAGACCTAAAGAAAAAATATGATTCTAAATTTAAAAACGGAATAATTACTGTAGTCGACGACGCCCATGGAGTTGGCGCAGTTGGGCAAACAGGTAGGGGAGTGGAAGAGGTTTTTCAGGCTAAGGCTGACATATTAATTGGTACTTTCGGCAAAGCTTTTGGCGCCGATGGCGGTTATGCCACTAGCAGTCAAGCAGTAATTGATTATTTGCGAGAGTCTTCGGCTACCTACATCTATAGCAACTCAATTAGTCCGGGAACAGCCGGCGCGGCTCTTGCGGCAATAGAATTAATTGATACCAATAAAGGGCGTGAAACTTTACGCACTTTACACGACAATATCACTTTTTTCAAGGAAGAAGCAAAAAAAGCCAAGATACCTTTTGCCGCCAAATCAAGCCACCCAGTTCAGCCAGTTTTAGTAGGCGACACCTTAAAAACCAAAGCCATTGTTGGTAAATTATTTTCGGAAGGTTTTTTGGCTACCGCCATTTCTTATCCGGTAGTACCACTCGGGCGAGATGAAATTAGAGTACAAATTAATGCCAACCACACTCGCCAATCAATATTACTGCTAATTAAGGCCCTTCGAAAATATTTATAACGGCAAAAATGACTAGTAATCCTTCCCAAATGTATCTGGTGGATTTGGATGATGCACTGCTTAACACTAGCAAATACAAATCTGATTTATTCAGCAATTTGGCTAAAACAATTAATCCAGCCGGCTCCTACAAGGAATCATTTGTCAAAATAGCAGAGCTTTACACCTTTTATTGTCAAAAAAACCAAGAGATTTTCTCCTACTCGGGTTTTGCCAGCTTTTTAGTTGAATATTTTGGGAGTTTTAACCAAGACGAGCAAATTCGAAACTGTTTTCATACTAATTATAATGAATATTTAATGCCTCAAGCCAAAGAGTTGTTAAATTTGCTAGGCAAGAAAGGCAAGGTAGTTATTTGGACTACTGGCGCCTATGAAGACCAGTTAGCCAAGTTGCTAAACTCAGGCCTACTTACTAAAGAACAAGAAAATAAAGTTGTAAACTATAATCAGTTTACTGAGGGCTTTGCCGACGGTAAACCTTTACCTCTGGCAATTGTCGACCTCGGGAAAGGTTTGGACATAAAAAGCAGGCTGATAAATTTTATCGAACACTTTGAAAACAATAATATCACCTTAATTGACAACCGATCTAAAAATGTAATGGCAGTTTCTGAAATCAACCATCCTAATCTTAACGCTTATTGGTTTGAACATGGTCAGCCAAAAAAACCAGAGCGGGTAAAGTCCTTAAGAGAAAATCTGCCAGCGAACATTCTGCGTTTTGAAAGGCTTTCGGAAATCATCAGCCATATGCAACAAGAAGGGGTTAATATTAGTCCCGAACGAAAGGGATAGCGGTAAATACCAAAAGATCTCGCACCAAAATAAACAAGCGATAAAGAAGCGACACCGAAACGCCAACAGCCAAACTAACTCCGGCCTGACTAAGAAAATACATTAGAACCGCCTCGCGCACACCCACTCCGGCTGGCGCCGGCAAAAACAAGAAACCGGCCAGCCAAGCCAGAATGTAGCTTGCCGACAGATAAAGCAGTTGGCTAAATTGCAGGTGGCCAACTATCCCCAGGCTTTCTAAAAAATAAACAAAA
>CAZEVA010000031.1:0-3546 GCA_964515585.1 uncultured Gammaproteobacteria bacterium
ATTTTTAAAAAAGGCATCCACGCTTTACCGGTGGTTGACAAGCAGGATAAGTTACTAGGAATTATTACCGAAGAAGATCTTTTGCTAAAAATTTATCCCAAATACACCGAGATAATTGCTGATATTAACCATTTTGATTTGTCTAATTTAGAAAACCAAGCCAAGAAACTAAAGAAACTTACTGCCCAAAATGTACTGCAAAAAATGGTTTTTACTGCTAGCTCCGACGATGGTGTTTTTTCGGCCTTATC
Organism: uncultured Gammaproteobacteria bacterium; assembly: GCA_964515585.1. GTDB lineage: Bacteria > Patescibacteriota > Microgenomatia > UBA1406 > UBA1406 > UBA1406. The sequence continues at coordinate 252 of CAZEVA010000031.1, forward strand.
GAGAATGCTAATGCTTCACATTCGCCAACTGCCGGTAGTAAATAACAAACGACAAATTGTGGGCATGATTTCCAAAGGAGACCTTTTTGATTACATCTTCAGAGAGTATTTATTTTCATCATGAACTGTCGCTTTATCTTTGTAGTTGGCGGCGTTATCTCTGGCTTGGGAAAGGGAATTACCTGTGCTTCATTAGCACTTTTGCTTGAGGAGGCTGGCTATTCAACCACGGTTATTAAGGCCGACCCATATCTTAATCTCGACGCCGGCACTATGAATCCTATTGTTCATGGAGAAACTTTTGTTACCGAAGATGGCCTGGAAACCGACCAGGATATTGGCCACTACGAACGGTTTCTCAATCGAAATTTACAAAAAGCCAATTATATGACTGCCGGGCAAGTTTTTTTATCGGTCATTCAAAATGAACGTCGTTTGGAATATAATGGCGAGTGTGTTGAGTTTGTCCGCCATGTTCCCGAAGAAATAAACAAGCGCCTTTTTTATTTAGCCAAAAAAACCAAAGCCGAAATTATTATCGTTGAGATTGGGGGAACGGTAGGGGATATTCAAAATATTTTGTTTTTGGAATCAATTCGTCAGCTTAAACTTAGGCTTCGAGATATGGTTTTGGTAATTCATGTTGCCTATTTACCCTTACCCAAGACTTTAGGGGAGTTAAAATCCAAGCCGGTACAGCAATCAGTTAGTTTTTTGCTGGCTTCCGGAGTCCAGCCGGACCTGATTGTCACTAGAGCAGAAAAGCCAATTGACAAACTCCGTAAGGAAAAGATTGCTACTTTTTGTAATGTTTATCAGGAGGATATTATTGACAATCCCGATTTGGAAAACGTTTATCAGGTTCCGGACTATTTAAGCAAACAGCAGTTGATAAAGCTAGTTAAACAAAAATTAGCTTTGAAACCAAAAAAGAAAAACTTATCTCTTAAGAAAACTTGGCAAGGCTTGGTAAAAAAAACCAAAAGCCAAAATCCTGGTCCAAAAATTGCCATTGTCGGTAAGTATTTCCAAAGTGGTACTTATGCACTAGAAGACGCCTATGTTTGCGTGATTGAAGCTTTGCGTCAAGCCTACTATTACCATAATTTTGCCCCGAACTATACTTGGCTTAGTGCTCAGGAAATTGAGGAAAAGGGTACGGGCTTACTAAAGGGATTTGCCGGTATTATTGTTCCTCAAGGATGGGGCAGTCGGGGAGTAGAGGGAAAAATTTTGGCAGCAAAGTTTGCCAGAGAAAACAAAATTCCCTATTTAGGTCTTTGTTTTGGGATGCAAATGGCAGTCATTGAATTTGCTCGTAACGTTCTAAAACTCAAAGGGGCCAATTCAACCGAAGTTGATCCCAAAACTAACTTTCCTGTGATTGACTTAATGGCTTCTCAACAAGAAAATTTAAAAGAACAAAGATATGGCGGCACTATTCGTTTAGGTGCTTGGCCGGCTAAAATTAGGGCCAAAACCAAGCTCGAACAAGCATACCGGCAGTTTCCTAATTCCCATTTTGCTTTGCCTATTGTTCAGGAAAGGCACCGTCACCGTTATGAGTTTAACAATCAATATTTGGCGGAGTTTGAGAAAAAAGGAATGATAACTAGTGCTAACAGTCCCGACGGAAAACTAGTAGAAGCAGTTGAGTTACAAAACCATCCTTTTTATTTGGGAGTGCAGTTTCATCCGGAGTATAAATCTCGGCCGCTGGCACCTCATCCAATATTTCTAGCTTTTATTAATGTTGCCTCAAAGCAAACTAAGGTGGTATAATCAAGAACTATGGCACTTTCTACACAAATTAAGGACCAAAAAGTTCGAATTGGCGATCAAGTTGAGTTAACAACTGTTTATGTTGACGCCGATAAAGAAAAAAAACAGAAGTTCGATGGCATTGTTATTGCCATTAAAAATCGGGAGGAAAACAAAACCTTTACTGTTCGCAAGATCTGTGGCACTGGGCATGCAGTGGAGCGAATTTTTCCGGTGAACTGGCCATATTTGGAAAAGATAACTGTGGTTAAACACAATAAAGTCCGTCGGGCAAAGCTGTACTATATGCGCGGCAAAATCGGCAAAAAAGCCCTCGAAACCTAAACAATAAAAAATCTACACTCCTGGAGTGGAGATTTTTAAAGAATGAGATTTTCACCGAGAGATTTACCGGTATGAATATAAGTTATAGCTTTGGCTAGAAGTTCTGCTACAGAAACTATAGCAATTTTATCACTCTTCTTAACGTCTAAGCCATGGGCAACTGTATCAGTGGTAATAATCTTATCTAACGGCGAATTCTCTATATTTGAAAGGGCATTGTTTAAAAACAAAGCGTGTTCGGCAACAGCATAAACATGAGGGATGTTTTGAGCCGAAAGAATCTCTCCTGCGATACATGTTGTGCCACCGCCGGCAATTAAATCATCAATAATAAAAGCGGCTTTTATATTGTTTAATGGAAAGTTGGTCATCAAATTTAGCTGTTTAGTTGTGGCTGTGTGTGCATCTCGTATTTTAGGAACAACACCAAGTTCACAGCCAAGTAATCTGGCATAAAAATCAGCCCTTTTTACTCCACCCGTGTCAGGAGAAAAAAGCGCAACCTCGTTAGCAATATTGTTTATTGCCAAATCTTGACAAATGCTTCTAATTTCCGGAACCAGAGCATAGCTGGCATATAAATTATCCCATGGCCCATCAAAACAGCCCATAACTTGCTCTGCGTGCAGGCTTAAGGTTACTATTCGGTTAGCACCGGCTGTTTTTAATGTGTCGGCGATTAGGGCAGCGGTAATTGGCACTCTGGACTTATCTTTACGATCTTGTCTGCCATAAGGATAATAGGGAAGTAGAGCGGTAATTTCTTGAGCCGAGGCCCGCTTGGCAGCGTCTATTATTACCAGAAGCTCCATTATTTGATCATTAATTTTCTCAGGAGAAAACGACTGCATAATCACTGCATGTTTACGTCTTAGGCCGTCTGACAATTGAGCATAAACCTCCCCTTCTGGAAAATGACTAACAGGAAAGTCAACAGGAATACTTAATTGGTCACCAATGCCTTTAGCTAATGCGATATTTCCGCTTCCGGCAATAAAAACCACCTCGTTTCTAATCGTCTCTCCGTTTTCGCTATATGACGCTTTTTCCACCCCCATTTATTTTGATCGATTTTTTTGTCTTCTTTCGAAGTTGGTACGATGCAATTTCTTGGCATTTAACCTTGTAATGACTTTCTTGCCAACTTTTTTGTTTTCTTCAAAACTCTTTGGTCCAACCTTTTTGGAAA
>CAZEVA010000032.1:0-3571 GCA_964515585.1 uncultured Gammaproteobacteria bacterium
CTAGTTTTCAACAAACAGTAATAACTTCACTACTTAATAAATTAAAAAACGCTACTTACAGTCTTCAACCCAAGCTTCTAATAGTTGGTGGCGGAGTAGCTAATAATAAAGAGCTACGTCGTCAAATTCGCCTACTAGTTAAAAAGCAAGTTCCGGTTTTTTTTCCACCTCAAAAAAACCTAAACGGCGACAATGCCGCCATGATTGGAGTTGCTGGCTACTTCAAATGGCAAAAGGGTATTTATCTTAAAGATCCTAGTCAACTCGACCGCCTGCCAAGAACGAACTTGGATAATTACGTATAAAGTGCCAACGGGAGGATTCGAACCTCCGGCCCATCGCTTATGAAACGATTGCTCTGCCCCTGAGCTACGTTGGCTCTGTCAGCCTAAATTATATCATTAATCAAGTCAAAATCGTGTTTAGCAAGAGCCATTATCTTGCCAATAACCCCGCATATCCTCAGGTAAACTCATGGCTAAATTAGTCATCAGTTGACGATAATCGAAATGATTATCCTGTCTGCTATCAACGGTTGTTGGTACACCCAAACTCAAGTTTACCTTTTGGCCAAAATTCAAAGAACTGCGTTGATATCGTCTTTGTGGATAGCTTATGCCAACTGGCAAAACTATAGCTGGAGCCATCATTTTGGCAAGCTTCACTATACCATCATCTCCTTTTTGCAATCTTAAACCATCGTCAGCACGATGACCTTCTGGTGACAAAATTAAACTTAGCGGTCTCTGATTTTTGTGTGTCTTAATAGCACTAATTAGTTCTCGATAACTTTTCATTGCCTGCTCTTGAGTATAGCGTTCGCCAACCATATAGCTTTGAACTAGTCTAACATCTTCATAGCCATAGATTGCTTTCCCCAACTTATAGAAAGTAGTAAAAGCCGGGTTGTGCGTAAATTGTGTATGATAATATGAAGCCGGCAAAATTGCTTGTCGTAGTAAGGCAGGATCTAAATATTTTTGGTAAAGCCAATAAACAAAAACCGGATCCGGATAGCTAATATGGTTAAAGTACAAAATTAAGTTATTCTTTTGCGAATCTAAATCTAAAAATTCTTTTACCTCCTCAATATGATACTCGTTCTCAACATTTAAACCATAAAGCTTCTCAACCATATTTCTTGCTAACTCTGATGGTTTTGGTATGTTATTCGAAAAGTTTTCAATCATTTTACGCTAATAAATTTGTTGTTAATTTAACAAATCAAAAGTATAATTACCAGAGATTACCTCTTGCAAAGAGTATTAGCAATCACTAGCGTTCAGTGATTTGAAGGCATTGCCGCTCAACTTTTTCCCATTCGCTTCGCCTAAGCCCCAGTTTTTGGTAAAGATCTTTTTTTTGCAAAAGTTCTTTTACCAAAACAATATTTTCTTCCAAAAGCCGCTTAACACTATCCTTGCTTAAAGCCGGTAAAACTGTAATTGGGTAAAGATTATTTTCTTCAATCATTGTTTGCAAATTGTCTTGTTTACTGGGATAGTCCCAGCCAGTTAAGCGCATATTCTTGCATTCAGCATATTTTATCGCGTCTGTTGAAAATTTGGTGTTGGTAAAAATCCAAGCTGAGGAGTTTTCACTATTACCTAAAGTATCAATCAAATCTTCAGCTCTAGAATGTACATAAAGAACAACTTTAACATCTGAGCGTAATCCTTGTTGATTATGATATTTACACTCCACAAAATAAACTCGACTGTCTTTTTTGGCTAAAACATCAACCTCGTGTTCTACACAACTTCCTAACAGTTTAACCGAAACTTCTGTTTGATAACCATACTCTTTCAGTAAATGACCAATAAACACTTCAAAGGGATAACCGGTAGGCCCCAACTCCATAATCGCTTTTTTTAAACGAAACCTTATTGCTCCAGCTGGGTGTGCCTGACTAAGTGCCTGAGAAACTAAGTAGTATATCTCACTCGTGGGGATGTTGTTATAAAAACTGCCCTTTAGATCGTCCAGTATTTGCTTCTGTTTGTCATCTGTAACTCCAGCTCTAGCAACTGCTTCTTTAACTTTGTTAAGATCAAAAAGTTGTCGTTGTCCGTCGGCTTTAACTACATAAACATCTTTCATAATGAAAAAGGTGGAGGGATTTCTGGTTTCTTTTTCAGCTTAAAAATCAACAACCCGGATACGGCAGTAATTAGAACAATTATGAGTAAGCCAAAAATAGCCGAAGTTTGTGATTTTTCCTCTATTTTGTTTTCCTCCTGGTTTTCATTAGTATCCTGTGTCGCTTGTTGACCTGCGGCACTACTATTTTTTAAAGTCTTAAAAGAACTAACGCCAACTGTCGTTAGCGGCACCGCTCTTTCGTCTTTAGCAACCAAATTTAATTGTTTACTTGCTAAATAATCTTTGTTGCTGGTTAAAAAGTTTGAACTAGTTACTGTTTCATGTTTATTTGCCTCCGGATCACTAAAAACCAAATCATAAGGAAAGCTCGGCAAATACTGTGATCCTATCTGGAAAAAGCCTTGGGCGTTAGCGGTAGTTAAATAAACCACGTTGTCATTATTTTTTTGCTTAACCCCTACCTTTGCGTTAGCGATAATGTTACCCGTCCTGTCATAGGCATAGCCTTCTACATAGCTAAGCAAAGGGTCAAAAGAAACCCCGCCAACAGCCTCATAAGTTTTCTGAGCTGTTAGGTCAACTTTGATATACTTAAGTAGGACTTTATCAGGCAAACCTTGTTCGTTAAGCGGATAGGCACTAGCGGCAATAGTGGCTTTCCAAGAGCCGTGCTTATCAGCATCAATCTCTTGCACTACTTTTTGGCTTTCCTGCCCCACAAGTTGAACTTTAGTGAAAGGATGAGTAACAATACCGGTAAAGGTGTAGGATCCGTCTAGTGTGTCCTTCATCAAACCATAGCTCACAGTTTTAACCGAAGAGCGGATAGGAGCGTTAGTTCCCGGATCCAAAGGAACGTCGCAGTGAACCAGTTTATTAAACTCTACTATTGAGAACTGGTCATAATAAAGAGGCACTGGCATATTCTCGCTGTTCTTTACGTCTGGATCACAGTAGTAAGCTTTGGTGTAGTTGGAATGAACATTATCCATTTCTACAGGCCAAATGTGAGTTTCGGGTAGTTTGGCAAACTGGAGATAATAAATCCCATTTGGCACCCAAAAACTAAATTCACCGTTTGCTAACACTATTTGAGGATTCACCATTTGTTTGTAGGAAAACAACTTTTTGAAGCTGTCGAGCAAAGTTACCTCAACCTCAGGAATAGGTTCAAGACTTTTGATATCAAACATCCGCCCCTTTGGATCCTGATCTTGAAAACGATGATCAACCTTTCTCGGTTTTACTCTTATCGGAACTGGGGTTGGAGTTTTTTGAGTAAAGGTTTGCAAATGTAAAGACTCTTCTGGAGTTACAGATGGGCCAATACCAATAGAAACCGGATTTAAATTTTGCTCGTCAACTACGTAAGCATTAAAAAAGTGAGCAGTCACCTGACGAGTATAACTGCGAACAATAATCTCCAAATTCCCTTCAGCATCACTTTTAGCGGGGTTAGCTGCCGCCT
>CAZEVA010000033.1:0-6141 GCA_964515585.1 uncultured Gammaproteobacteria bacterium
CCTTCATTCCCGGCTTAGCCGAAAGATAAATATCTACTTGATTGAGTTTGGTTTCGAGCGGGGTTTTCAGAGCGGCAAAATAAACCTCAGAGTCGTCAATTTGCGCCAACACCTTCTTTTTCTCCGCGGCTAGTTTCAAATCGTCGGCAGAGGCAGTGGGGGCGGGGGAAACGCTCTTTTTATCTGTTGGCTTAACTAGTAAAACCGGCTGATTAGTATAGAAAAAGACAATTGAGAAAAGGCAGATAATTCCGGTTAGTGTTATAATAGCCAAGCTTCGCATAATAGAATTATAGAACTTTTTAATAATTGTTTATACATTATTTATATGGCAACAACAGCGGCCAGTTTAAAAAAGAAGGATTTTATTCGTTTTAAAGGTGAGGTTTGGCAGATTAGTTTTGTCGAGTTTTATCACCCTGGCAAAGGCCGCACGGTGGTGCGCACTCGGCTGAAAAATGTTAATTCGGGCCGTAGTCAGGCACAGGTGTTTACTTCTAATGACAGTGTCGAAGCTTTGGATGTTTTGGCGGTGCCGGTGCAGTATCTATTTAAATCTGGAGACTCTGCCAGTTTTATGAATGAAAAAACCTATGAACAATACGAAGTGGCAAATTATTTAGTTAAGCAGTTTGTGGATTTATTAAAAGAAGGCCAAGCAATGTTTTTGTTGATGTTGGATGACAAGGCAGTTGGAGTGCGGCCGCCCAAGCGGGTGGAGCTAAAAGTGATTAAGGCCGACGAGGCAGTTAAAGGCGATACTGCTACTAACGCCAAAAAGCAAGTGACGCTAGAAACCGGTGCCAAAGTGATGGTGCCTCTATTTATCAAAAAGGGAGAAACTATTGCTATTAATCCCGAAACACGGGAATACGTCGAGCGCGTCAACTAATTTCACGTCCAATCCGTTCCAATTCGGGGATGGAATATGACTTCAGAGGTTTTTTAGGTATTCGCCGCTGTCGAGTTCTTCCTGAGTAAAGTCTAGCTGTTCATCCTTGAGGCTTGGATCGTAGGCAGGGTCGGGATAGTTAACCAGCCAGCCGTCTTCATCGCCAATATTCTCCAAACCGGTTGGCACATTAGCCGGTATATAAAGCCTTTTTAAGTTATCGGCAGACAAAATATGTTCTTCTCTTTGCCCGTTTACGTAAAGGATAATCTTCATTTTACCCTTCAGGCATACATAGCGGGCGGCGCGAACCCGATGCAAATGATAACCTTTAAAAGCGCCAGGCTTGGCACAAGAAAGATAAACTTCGGTTTTATCATTATTCTTGAAAAGCTCAATTAAAAAGCCATTTTCGTTTTTATCTAAGTCGAACGTGGTTACCTTTTTCGCTGTTTCGGTTTTTACTTGGTTGATCATATTTTGTAAATAAACTATTAAGTTTGTAAATTATATCGATTTTAACAATTTTTTGGTGGGAAAAAGTAAAGTTTCCTGGATTGAAGAAAAATTACCTAAAACCATCAACAGTCGGTCGACGCCCGCAGCCGCGCCGCTGCACTGAGGCATTCCTTGTTCTAAAGCCCTAATAAAGTCAGTATCTAGGGGTAGGGCACTGGCACCGCGTTTGCGGCGCTCAATATTTTGCAGTTCTAAATTATGTTTTAGCTTATTAGGATCTGTTAGTTCTGTCCAGCCGTTAACTAATTCAATGCCGTTTATGTATAGCTCGAAGCGCTCAGCAAGGCCATTAGAGGACTTTGCCAAGGGAGACTGCCAGCTAGGAAAATCATAAATAAAGGTAGGTTGTCCATTCATACCGAGATTTGGTTCAATGTATTGCACATAAATTTGTTCAAAACTCTGAGGCTCAATTTTTCGCCCAGGAGCATACTTACTATAAGCCTCGTGAAGAGTGAGATACTGCCAGGGGCTTTGGAAATTTATGCCAGAATGAATATTCAGTTGTTTTGCAACAAAGCCAAACATTTGTTCAATTTGTTTCATTAATTGTTTGTATGTATAATTAATCCTATACCACTCTAGAATAGTGAACTCATGGTTGTGAAATTGTCCCAGAGGCTCACTATTTCGGTAGGCCTTGCCTAAATAAAACAAATTTTTTCGCTCACTAACGAGCAGCCTTTTGAGATAGCTTTCGGGTGACGGCAATAGATAAAAGTTCTGTTTCTGCTTTAGGTTTGGCGAGCTTAATTTGGTTTGGAAAACTTCCAAATAACTTTCGGGTATAAGTTTGGGGCTCAGGGTAGGCACGTCAACCTCATAATAGTTGTTTTTATCCAGAAACTGCCGCAATAATTTATTTAGCTCCTTACGCATTATTATTGCTCTGTTCATTGGGGTTTTAGCTGTTGAATTTAAGAACCTCCTTTTCAACTGTTTGTTTGGCTACGATAATAGTCTTAGTCTTAATCAAAAGAGCAATTGCCGCCCTTATCACTGGCAAAAGAACAATTTCTGAAGCGGCAACTAAAGGAGAAACAAAAAAGAAAACCAGGGCCGCAAAGAAAAGAGGAATAATGGGCAAGTATAGCCCTAATCGCCGATTCATTTGCCGAGAAATAGAATCAGACATTTCGTTTACAACCGGAGTGAGGTCAATTTCGCCCGTGTCGTAAATAATAGTTTTGTCAACAGGAATGTTTTCGGAGTTGATGCCAAATAACTGCCTGGTAGTGCCTTCCTGGAAGCTTTCCACAATCTCTACCAGTACAAAACTGACAATCTCACGCCTACTGTCGGTGCCAATAGCTTGCTCAAACTTTGGCCCTAGCTGTTTTTGCAGCTGGCTGCCGATTTGTTTATTTAGGATTAGTACTGCCGGCTTGCTGAGAGTACGAACCATATAGGGAGTGATTAGTTCGGCCCGCTTTGCCTGGCGCTGGCCCTGGAAAAAACCAATTATTACCAGAATTAGTATTAAAAAGAGAAAACTCTTGCGAATGATGGGAAACACAATCTCGCGGGTAGAATAATTCACAAAAAGCTTGGCACGTTTGGCAAGGGCGCGCTCGGTGTAGATTTGGAACAAAAAAAATGAAGAAGCCGAGAGTAGGGCAGAGAGGTAGTTTTGGTTGAAAATAAAAAAGACAATCCCAAAGAAAGCCGCCGAAAGCAAATAAACGCCCTCCTGCCTATTTTGGTCAAGGTTTTGCAAAAACAAAGTTAGCCCGAGGAGATGCCAAGCGATGAAAGATAGGGCTAAATAAGCAAAATTCAGAGTGTGCTCTCCGGAGAGAAAACCAAAAAAATCCACCAAACCAAGCAGAACGGCTAAAGCCAAAGCGAGAAATACCAAGGCAAAGTTAAAAAAAGTTTTTTGGTTGATCATATAACGATTATAAAACAAACTAAGAAGCACAGTAAAGTTTGTTTTATTTGCTAAAGTTTATTAAGATTGGGTTATGGCTGATAATTTATCTGAAGCTCCAGTAGCTACGAATTCAGTAACAGAAATTCAAAAAACAGATACTGTCATTGGTCCTACTACCTCAATTAATACGGATAACGGCCAACCCGATACACAGCATGAATCAATCCCTAGAACCTCAGAAAGACAACTCAATAAGGAAGTATTTCAAGATGAGCGAGCCTATGTAGGCCAATTTACACTTCAGTTATTAGACAAGGCACAGCTAAATGAGGGAGATAATAACTCAGAAAACCAATCTGCATTAGCTGTATTAAAGGAAAAGCTTAGAGCTGGGGCTAGTAACATCGCATTAACTCAAGATGAAATGAAGATTTTAGAAAAGCTGAGCTATTCTTATCCGCCTCCACTAACTGATGAAAGCCAGGCTCAGGGATTGATAACTCATAGCCATTTAAGAACATTGCTAAGCAGTTATTATGGAGAAGAGGTACAAAATATATTAAAAAATGAAAATGCTAACACGATTGACTTAAAAGAAGTTAATCGGATTGAGGAGGCAGCTCGCGGTTTGGGGTTATTGACTGTGGATAGTGAAATTGATCAAAACCATTGGTTATGTCAAACGATGAGTGCCGCTTATCGGGGCTTGATTATGCCTAATGAAATAGCTCAATATATGCAATTTCTCTCTCCAAAAGACCGTTTATTAATTACTCCTGCTGATTTTTCACCTGACTCAGAATTTGGACAGCATTTTCTCGACAAAGAAAAAATTACTAACCTAGATCCTCATACCCAAAACAGCACAACACAGTCGCTTAAACATGGTTTGGGTGAAAAATTAAAAAATCTACCAACATTAAGAGTTCTTTTGCAAGAGCGTTTAGACAAAAAGATTGAAAAAATTCAGCAAGAAGCTAGTATCGAAATATACAAAGCTCAACAACAACTAACTAATCCTGAAGAAACAGAAGAAAGAATTGCCTTAATACAGAAGAATGCACAAACTGAGGCTCACAACTTAGAAGCAGAGTTCTATGGTTTAGGAGACTCAAAAAAACTTAATGAGAGAGCAACTACATTTTTGCAACGTTTAAACGTTTTTTATAGTCACTTACCGCAACAAGAGCCTAGCCTACAAAAAGCATGGTTAACGCTTTTAAGTTCGCAAAATCAAAACGACGAAGAGGATAATAAAACAAAAGCCGTAGCGATTAATCAATTAATGTCAGCTTTTGGATTGGATAATAATTACCGATTTGAACCTGGCAAATGGGAAAAAAAAGGCGTTAAGGTTGCTAAAATTGGTTTTGGACTAGGAGTTGTGGCTTTATTATTTATGCTTATGCAATTATATAGTGGCATGTCTGGGAGTGCTGAGGGTTAAGATTCGGCTAATGATGCTAAGAATGGTTTATGATTGGCTATTTGATTATTATGCTTGACAAAATCTCTAATTTTATGCATTATTGAAGTGTAAGTATAGACATTTTTGGTTATGTGATAGTGAATTTTTAAGCGTATATTGAAGAGCTCCGTGCTCTCAAGTTATTAAAAGTTTACATTGTAGTATGTCGAGCAACACAGTAAAACCAGCTACTAATGAAGGTCTACAGATGAACGAGGAGGTGAGGGTGTATTTGGATGGTTTACTTGAGGATGCCGGATTAAAAGCAACCGACGAGATGCTTAATGATGAGTTATGCAAAGAACTATATGCGCGACTTGATCATTATATAGCAAAAGTTATTGTTGAGCATCTTCCAGCAGAACGCTTGGATGAATTTGTAAAAATGAATGAGGAAAGGAAGCCCAAAACAGAAATTGAGAAATTCTTTAAAACTCATGTCCCAAATTATGAAGAAGTTTTTACTACTGCGTTAGCAGATTTTCGTCAGATGTATCTAGGAACAACTGCAGCCGTGAAAAACTCGTCTGATGGCACACCTAAAAATAGCTCACCAATTAAAAAAGAAGAATAAAAATGGCTGAAGCCTCACGGGATGCTAGCAGATATTTTGCAGCCAGGAACAGACTTAAGGATGAGCCTATAATTCCCAAAGCAGAAAACTCCAAACGAGACGAGGTGCTCAGTAGCTTACAGAGTTCTTATGGTAGATTTGCTGGAAAAGCAAAAGCACTACTAGAAAATTATGATTTTGATGTTGGAATAATTAAAAAATGGCAAAGAGGAGAAGAACTTACAGACCAAGAGAACAGCAAACTACGTGATGTTAAAGATGTAGGGGATAGAGAGATGCTAGCAAATTTCTCATTGCTGGCAAAAGCTCGTGCAAAAACATTTGGTCGTGGCGAAGATACTCAAAAAATCGAATTTAAAGGGCAAGATAAGAATGGAAAAGAAGCAACCTACCAAAGTGAAGAAGGGATTCCGGTTGAGGGCTTGCTGGTTTTTCTAAAGCAAGAGATGGACGAATTAAAAGAGCGCGAAAAAGATCCGAATTTAAGCCTGGATGAAAAAAAAGAAATAAAAAAGGAAATTGCGGAAATATATAGAGATGGACATATAGTTTACAAAAACAGCAAGCTTAGGGAGCGCAAATATAGAGCTACCTACAACAATAGAGATGTAAAAAACGGTACTCCAGCAGAAGCTCGTGCGCAACTGGAAGCATGGGCAATAAGCCAAGATCCTCTTCGAGCTGACACAAGTTCAAATGACGACGGAAGCCCAGATTATGATAGAAGAAATAGCCAGAATTTTGCTAATGGGGTGGCGGCAATTATTGATCGTCGAGAGCTTGTGTTGCCTGATGAAGATTTTGAACCTGACCCT
>CAZEVA010000034.1:0-5000 GCA_964515585.1 uncultured Gammaproteobacteria bacterium
ATCCACATTTCGGTCAACCAGCCGTTGAAGCTTTTACACGTGGTGGAGCTTCTGGTCCAGTAAATATTGCAACTTCTGGTGTATATCAATGGTGGTATACTATCGGAATGCGTACAAATCAAGATCTTTATACTAGTTCAATCTTTTTAATGATTGTTGCATCATTATTTCTGTTTGCTGGTTGGTTACATTTGCAACCTTCATTTCAACCAGCTTTATCTTGGTTTAAAAATGCCGAATCACGATTAAATCACCACTTAGCTGGTCTTTTTGGTGTAAGTTCATTAGCGTGGGCAGGACATTTAATTCACGTTGCGATTCCAGAATCTCGGGGTCAACATGTAGGTTGGGATAATTTCTTAACTGTGTTACCTCACCCAGCAGGTTTAGCACCATTTTTCACAGGAAATTGGGCTGTATATGCCGAGAGTCCTGATACAGCTTCGCATTTATTTAATACAGGTGAAGGTTCAGGGACAGCAATTTTAACTTTTTTAGGCGGGTTCCATCCACAAACTCAAAGTCTTTGGTTAACTGATATGGCTCATCACCATTTAGCTATTGCTGTAATCTTTATCTTAGCCGGTCACCAATATCGAACTATTTTTGGTATTGGTCACAGTATGCGTGAAATTTTAGAAGCACACACACCACCTGCAGGTGGTTTAGGTGCTGGGCATAAAGGTTTATTTGATACAGTAAATAATTCTTTACATTTCCAGCTTGGTTTAGCGTTAGCAAGTGTTGGTACTATTTGTTCAATGGTAGCTCAACATATTTACTCTTTACCACCTTATGCGTTTTTAGCACAAGATTTTACAACACAAGCTGCTTTATATACTCATCATCAATATATTGCTGGGTTTATTATGTGTGGTGCATTCGCTCACGGTGCTATTTTCTTTGTACGTGATTATGATCCAGAAACAAATCGTGGTAATGTTTTAGCAAGAATGCTTGAGCATAAAGAAGCTGTAATTTCACATTTAAGCTGGGTAAGTTTATTCTTAGGTTTTCATACATTAGGTCTATACGTTCATAATGATGTAATGCAAGCCTTTGGTACACCAGAAAAACAGATTCTTATTGAGCCCGTTTTTGCTCAATGGATTCAAGCTGCGCAAGGAAAAACGGCTTATGGGTTTGATTATCTATTAGCAAATTCTTCAAGTGCTGCAAGTGTTGCAGGTCAAAGTATTTGGTTACCAGGTTGGCTTCAAGCAATTAATAACGATAGTAATTCATTATTCTTAACAATTGGTCCTGGCGATTTCTTAGTACACCATGCAATTGCGCTTGGTTTACATACAACAACATTGATTCTTGTAAAAGGTGCTTTAGATGCACGTGGTTCTAAACTTATGCCAGATAAAAAAGATTTTGGTTATAGTTTCCCATGTGATGGTCCTGGTCGTGGTGGTACTTGTGATATTTCTGCTTGGGATGCGTTCTATTTAGCTGTATTCTGGATGTTGAATACAATTGGTTGGGTCACATTCTACTGGCACTGGAAGCATTTAGGAATCTGGCAAGGAAACGTAAACCAATTTAATGAATCTTCTACATATATTATGGGATGGCTACGTGATTATTTATGGTTAAATTCATCACAATTAATCAATGGCTATAATCCTTTTGGTATGAATAGTCTTTCTGTATGGGCTTGGATGTTCTTATTTGGTCACCTTATCTACGCAACGGGATTTATGTTCCTAATCTCGTGGAGAGGCTACTGGCAAGAACTTATTGAAACATTAGCGTGGGCTCATGAGCGTACACCATTAGCCAACCTTGTTCGTTGGAAAGATAAACCAGTTGCTTTATCAATTGTACAAGCACGTTTAGTAGGTTTAACTCATTTCGCTGCTGGCTATGTATTAACATATGCGGCATTCTTAATCGCTTCTACCTCAGGTAAATTCGGTTAGTAATTAGTTTTTTAACTGAATTTTTCTCTTTTCTCCGTTATAGGAGAAAAGGGATAATTATCAAAAAATTTTATTGATACTATTGAGATCGAGACATTTTCATATAAGCAAAAGCTTGATCTTGCTTTACAAGCATGTTACACTCTAGAAGATATTCATATAACACAAACTTTATATAACTTTTTGTAGATTTTTGCTACAAATTTTTTTTATTTACTAAATAGAATATTTTCTTTAGAAATAAAAAAGAGTGA
Source organism: uncultured Gammaproteobacteria bacterium (assembly GCA_964515585.1). Taxonomy (GTDB): domain Bacteria; phylum Patescibacteriota; class Microgenomatia; order UBA1406; family UBA1406; genus UBA1406. The sequence goes on from CAZEVA010000034.1 coordinate 2,183, forward strand.
TTTTGTTAGTTCAAATAACACGTTTTGAAAACAGTGTTTTATAAACAAACAACACGTTTTGAAAAGTAAAAATACTAAAAAAAAATTTAAATCCTATGAGCGCTTCTACACAAACAAAAAATATTGGTCGTATTACACAAATTATTGGACCAGTTTTAGACGTTACATTTCCAGCAGGTCAAATGCCAAATATTTATAACGCGTTAACTATTCGTGGTAAAAACGAAGCTGGTACAGAAATTTCTGTAGCATGTGAAGTACAACAATTATTAGGTGATCATTGCGTTCGTGCAGTAGCCATGAGTGCTACTGACGGTCTTATGCGTGGTATGGAAGTAGTTGACACTGGTCGTGCTTTAAGTGTTCCTGTTGGTGTAGGAACATTAGGTCGAATTTTTAATGTTCTCGGTGAACCTGTAGATAATTTAGGTCCAGTTGATACAAAAGAACAATTACCGATTCACCGATCTGCGCCCGCATTTGTAGATCTAGATACAAAACTTTCTATTTTTGAAACAGGAATTAAAGTTGTAGATCTATTAGCACCTTACCGTCGCGGCGGTAAAATTGGTTTATTTGGGGGTGCTGGAGTAGGTAAAACTGTACTTATTATGGAACTTATCAATAACATTGCTAAAGCACATGGTGGCGTTTCAGTATTTGGTGGTGTAGGTGAACGTACTCGTGAAGGAAATGACCTTTACATGGAAATGAAAGAATCAGGCGTTATTAACGAATCAAATATTTCTGAATCAAAAGTAGCTCTGGTTTATGGTCAAATGAATGAACCACCAGGAGCACGTATGCGTGTTGGTTTAACAGCTTTAACAATGGCTGAATATTTCCGTGATATTAACAAACAAGATGTATTATTATTCATCGATAATATTTTCCGTTTTGTACAAGCAGGTTCAGAAGTTTCTGCACTACTAGGTCGTATGCCTTCAGCAGTAGGTTATCAACCAACACTTGCTACTGAAATGGGTGGGTTACAAGAACGTATTACATCAACAAAAGACGGAAGTATTACTTCAATTCAAGCTGTTTATGTTCCAGCTGATGATTTAACTGACCCTGCACCAGCAACTACATTTGCTCACTTAGATGCAACAACTGTACTTTCTCGAAATTTAGCTTCAAAAGGTATTTATCCGGCTGTAGATCCGTTAGATTCAACATCTACAATGTTACAACCGTGGATTGTTGGAGATGGGCATTATGCTTGCGCGCAAAACGTAAAACAAACTTTACAACGTTATAAAGAATTACAAGATATTATTGCTATTTTAGGTCTTGATGAATTATCAGAAGAAGATCGTCTAGTTGTAGCACGTGCGCGTAAAATCGAACGTTTCCTGTCACAACCGTTTTTTGTTGCTGAAGTATTTACTGGTTCACCAGGAAAATATGTAAGTTTAGCTGATACAATTCAAGGATTTAATTTAATCTTAACTGGCGAATTAGATGATCTTCCGGAACAAGCTTTCTATCTAGTTGGAAATATTGATGAAGCAATTGCTAAAGCAGCAACACTTCAATAATAAAGAAAAGAAAGATTACGGGCAAAGCTCAAATTATGTTCTTGACATACATTAATTTTTTTTTAGTGGAATTTTTATTTGATCCTTAATTTGCAAGTTAAAATATTCCAGGGCTGGTTCCCAACTAAGTGCTTTCAGCACACCAGTCTTACTAAAAATAATTTTTGGTGTCATTACAAAAAAATTTTTATTTCTTTTATTCTTTCTAATACTTTGTTGACTTCTTTCTTGGATTTTGACTAAAAAGTAAAAAAACTTGTTCTAAACAAATTTTATTTAATACGTTTAGACTTAAAATTGTTGATTTATAAAAACTATGACGCTGCAAGTTTGTATTATGACACCTGATCGTATTTTTTGGAACGATCAGGCGGAAGAAATTATTCTTCCAACCAATACTGGTCAAATGGGTGTATTATTAAACCATGCACCTTTAATTACTGCATTAGATATTGGTGTAACATTAATCCGTTCAAAAATGGAATGGATGCCGGTTGCTCTAATGGGTGGTTTTGCTTTAGTAAAACAAAATCAGATTACTATTCTTGTAAACGAAGCGGAATCTGTAAAACAAATTGAACCGGATCAAGCTGAAACAGCTTTTGAAGAAGCAAAAACTCGTTTGGAAGATGCTCAAGGGGAAAAACAACGTGTTGAAGCAACATTTCAATTTAAACGTGCTCGCGCTCGCTACCAAGTAATAAAACAATTAAATGGTAATTAATTAGTAAGTTATTAATTTAAAATACTATTATTTTCCATTTTGTATTTAAATTTTTGTTTTGTTTCCAAAATATTATAAATATTTTGGAAACAAAACAAAAAACGAAAATAAAATATACTCTGATAAGATTAGGTAAATTTTTTACCTTTTTTATATTATTTAAAATTTAAATTCTATATTTTTTATGGCTCGCTATAGAGGTCCTCGATTACGAATTATACGCCGTTTAGGTGAATTACCAGGATTAACACAAAAAGTTTGTGCAAGAAATTACCCAGCAGGGCAACACGGCCCTAAAAAGAAAGTTGTCGGTAATCAAAAAGCAAAAGAATCACAATATGCAGTTCGTTTAAAAGAAAAGCAAAAATTAAGATTTAATTACGGAATTAATGAAAAACAATTAATTAAATATGTTCGTGAAGCTCGACGTAGAAGTGGTTCTACTGGCGAAATTTTATTACAAATTTTAGAAACACGATTAGATAATATTGTATTTCGCTTAGGTTTTGCTCCAACAATTGCCGCAGCTCGTCAATTAATTAGTCATGGCCAT
>CAZEVA010000034.1:7500-10000 GCA_964515585.1 uncultured Gammaproteobacteria bacterium
TTTTTTGGCTAGCCGATCTAGCCGGCTATAAATAATTTTGAATTATTTAACGGTAGCCGGGCTATTAGCTCAGTTGGTTAGAGCGCACCCCTGATAAGGGTGAGGTCACTGGTTCAACTCCAGTATAGCCCACCACATCAAAATTTGATGAACACCGAAAAAAACTCGGAGAAGGGAGTGCTCTCTCGTTAAGAGGGGGTATAGCTCAGTTGGTAGAGCGCTGCCCTTGCAAGGCAGATGTCAGCGGTTCGAGTCCGCTTATCTCCACCAGAACAAGTATTTTCTATTATGCATATCTATATATGTTATTAGTAGAAATATTTAACTACTTGCATACAGGCTTTACCTGATCGAGTAAAACTTGCATGTTTGTATTTTAAATACATAGTATGCAATGTGTGAAAACACACAAAGTTGTTTACAACTTAGTGCTTTTAGCACACAAAGTGGTTTTATCACTTAGTGCAAAGTGCACACAAGGTCAAATGACTTAAGGCGTAGGGTGGATACCTAGGCACCTAGAGACGATGAAGGGCGTGGAACCAACGATATGCTTCGGGGAGCTGGAAACGAGCTTTGATCCGGAGATTCCCGAATGGGGTAACCTTTTTTACTACCTGCTGAATTCATAGGCAGGAAAGAGAAAACTCAGTGAACTGAAACATCTTAGTAGCTGAAGGAAAAGAAAGCAAAAGCGATTCCCTTAGTAGTGGCGAGCGAAACGGGAACAGCCTAAACCAATGTTTTCACATTGGGGTTGTGGGAAAACATAACATAATTACTAAAAATTTTTAGACGAAGCAGCTGAATCCTGCACCAAAGAAGGTGAAAGTCCCGTAGTTTAAAAAAATTTTTAAAATTCGTAAATTCTTAATTAGAAATTACATTATGTTTATCCCGAGTAGCATGGGACACGTGAAATCCCGTGTGAATCAGCGAGGACCACCTCGTAAGGCTAAATACTCCTAGGTGACCGATAGTGAAGTAGTACCGTGAGGGAAAGGTGAAAAGAACCCCTGTAGGGGAGTGAAATAGAACATGAAACCCTATGCTGACAAACAGTGGGAGGTATTTTAATACTGACCGCGTACCTGTTGAAGAATGGGCCGGCGACTTAGAAAAAGTGGCAAGGTTAAAGAAAATTATCTGGAGCCGAAGCGAAAGCAAGTCTGAATAGGGCAAATAAAGTCACTTTTTCTAGACCCGAACCCGGGTGATCTAACCATGGCCAGGATGAAGCTTGGGTAACACCACGTGAAGGTCCGAACCCACCGATGTTGAAAAATCGGGGGATGAGTTGTGGTTAGGGGTGAAATACCAGTCGAACCCGGAGCTAGCTGGTTCTCCCCGAAATGCGTTGAGGCGCAGCGGTTCGCGAGGCTATCTAGGGGTAAAGCACTGTTTCGGTGCGGGCGGCGAAAGCTGTACCAAATCGTGGCAAACTCTGAATACTAGATACGCTATTCTCGAGCCAGTGAGACGGTGGGGGATAAGCTTCATCGTCAAGAGGGAAACAGCCCAGATCACTAGCTAAGGCCCCAAAATGATCGTTGAGTGGCAAAGGAGGTGAGAATGCAGAAACAACCAGGAGGTTTGCTTAGAAGCAGCCACCCTTTAAAGAGTGCGTAATAGCTCACTGGTGGAGCGTTCTTGCGCCGAAAATGTCCGGGACTAAATGATCTGCCGAAGCTGTGGGATATTTTGAATAAAAATATCGGTAGGGGAGCGTTCTGCTCTAGGGTGAAGCAATTATGTAAGTAATTGTGGACGAAGCAGAAGTGAGAATGTCGGCTTGAGTAACGCAAACATTGGTGAGAATCCAATGCCCCGAAAATCTAAGGATTCCTCCACTAGGTTCGTCCATGGAGGGTGAGTCAGGACCTAAGGCGAGGCCGACAGGCGTAGTCGATGGAAAACAGGTTAATATTCCTGTACTATTTTATATTTGGTAACGAGGGACGGAGCAGGTAGAAGTTAGTCGATATTGGATTTCGATGGAAATTCTCGAGGTGATGAGAGGTAGAAGAAAAACTATCCTTGAGCTAAGAAATGATCCGTACAAATTCTTTGAATTTGTATTAGCTAGCTATCATACTTCCAAGAAAAGCTCGCACTACTGTAAAATATAAAATACCTGTACCGTAAACTGACACAGGTGGATTGGTAGAGTATACTAAGGGGCGCGAGATAACTCTCTCTAAGGAACTCGGCAAAATGACCCCGTAACTTCGGGAGAAGGGGTGCCCTCTTTTAAGGAGGGCCGCAGTGACCAGGCCCAGGCGACTGTTTATCAAAAACACAGGTCTCCGCAAAGTCGTAAGACAACATATGGGGGCTGACGCCTGCCCAGTGCCGGAAGGTTAAGGAAGTTGGTTAGGGTTTATCCGAAGCTGACGACTGAAGCCCCGGTGAACGGCGGCCGTAACTATAACGGTCCTAAGGTAGCGAAATTCCTTGTCGGGTAAGTTCCGACCCGCACGAAAGGCGTAACGATCTGGGC
>CAZEVA010000035.1:0-3244 GCA_964515585.1 uncultured Gammaproteobacteria bacterium
AGGGCAAATTACTCAAATCACTAAAAGATTTGCGATAATAATTATGTGAGAATCTATTACTCTTCAAAATTCGCCAAAGAATATAAGCGCTTACCCAAAAATATCAAGCTCCTAGCTGAAAAAAAAGAGTTGATCTTTAGAGCCAATCAATATGAGTCGCAACTAAAAACTCACAAACTTCAGGGAAGATTAAAAAGCTTTTGGGCTTTCTCAATTAATCGAGAATATCGAATTATCTTTGAATTTAAAGATTATAATACCGTTTGGTTTCACTCAATAGGCACTCATGCAATCTATGATTAGTTTTGCCTCCTAATTTTAGCCCGTTCTTTTTCAATAACTTCTGGGTCAAGTTTTAAAAATAAAGGCTTGGTTTCGCTTAGCTTAAGCTCAGGAATTTTGGTAATTACCGCCCGTAAATCCGGCCACTTGGTAAACTCAACGCTAGTTAGTTTTTCTAATTTGGCAACAGTATCAGGAATAAGCGGCTTTAATAATGCCTGAAGCGCTAAAACAATCACCAAACAGTTACTCATAATCTGTAAATATTCTTGGCCACCCTTGTCTAATCGCCAAGGTTCTTTACTATTAATATATTTGTTGCCAACAGAAGCCAAAAGTAAAACTTCATGTGAATACAGTTTAAAATTGCACTCTGATAAATTTCGATAGCTTCGCTGACAAGCTAAACTCACTGCTTCTTTAATACCATTATCCAAATTAAATTTATCTTTTAACTTGAGATTTTCAGAAAGTTTGAGTACCCGGTTAATAAAATTTCCAAGTGTGCCAATCAAAACATTATTATTAAAGTCTACAAAGCCCTCCCAACTAAAATCTGCATCACTGTTTTCCGGCATAATGTAGGTAAGATAAAATCGGATAGGATCGGCTCCATAGGTTTTGGCTAAAGACAACGAATCAATAGTTATGCCGCGACTTTTGGAAAACTTTTGGCCCTCCAAATTTAAATACTGGTTTGAGCTAATAATATCTGGCAACTTTATTTTATCGCCATAGGCTCCATAAAGCTGGCCCGACCAAAACAAAGCGTGGAACACTAGGTTGTCCTTGCCCATAAAGTTATACATTTTAACCTCATCTTTTTTCTCTGGATACCAAAACTCCTGCCAATCTTTTCCATATTCTTTGGCGGCTGATAAATAACCAATCACCGCCTCAAACCAAACATATATTCTTTTTTCTTCAGGATTCTCCAACTGCAGCTCTTTTGGTAATTTGTTATTTGGGATTTCTATTCCCCAACTAATGTCTCGAGTAATCGCTCGGGGTTTTAAGCCTTTTTTCAACCAGCCCCCTACTTCTTTTACAATCCAAGGCTTCCAGTTTTTCTGGTGCAGCTTAAAATAATTTTCCAAAAAGCTTTGTAAGCTTGGCCAATTTATAAACAAATGCTCGGTTTCTTTGAGGGTTACCTGTTTTTTGGTTAGTTTATTAACCGGATTTTTTAAATCCTTATATTCCAGCACACGACCACAGTGATCACATTGGTCTCCCCGCGCTTCGGCATAACCACAAAACCTACACTCACCCTCAATATACCGGTCCGGCAAAAACTTATTATCTTCTGGTGAGAAATATTGTTGGGTTTTTTGTTTCAACAAATAACCGTTCTTTGCTAAACTCAATAATAACTCCTGTGTAGTTTCGGCATGATTTTTGGTAGTGGTTTGAGTGTACAAATCAAAAGAAATCCCATATTGTTTAAAAAGTTCCAAATGATGTGGATGATACTCGGCTACAATTTCTTCTGGAGTTTTGCCCCGTTTATCTGCCTCAACAGTAATTGGCGTGCCGTAGCAATCTGAACCTGAAACCATCAATACTCTATTACCTGTGTAACGGCTGAACCTGGCAAAAATATCAGCCGGTAAAAAGTTACCGGCAATATGCCCAGGATGAATATCCCCATTCACATAAGGCCAAGCCACACCAACAAAAATTCTCTTGGACATAAAACATATTTTAACAGTCGGAGGGGTTTTTCGCTTTGCTAAATAAAGCAAATTTTTTTATATTAAGCTTATGAAAATATACTTAGCCGCGGATCATGGCGGATTTGCACACAAACAAGAACTGCTTGCTTACTTAAAAAGCCAAAGTTATGAGGTTATTGACTGCGGCACTTCTAAACCCGATCCTAATGACGACTATCCAGATTTTGTGGCCCAATTAGGGGCCAAAATGAAAATTGATTCCGAGGGGATGGGAATTGTGATCTGTCGCAATGGCGTGGGAGTGTCGATAGTTGCTAATCGTTATAGCCATCTCCGCTGCGGCTTGGGAATAAACGAGGCACATGTTAAAAGCGCCAGAGTAGACGACAATATAAATGTTTTAGCTTTAGCAGCCGACTATTTCGATTTAGTAGCCACTAAAAAAATGGTAGACATTTTTTTAAACACCCCCTTTTCCAACCTAGAGAGACATATTCGCCGACTGGCCAAAATTAGTAATTTATCACTCCAAGTATGAGAATTGTACCAGTGATTTTGGAAAACACACCAGACGGGTTTGCGCAAACCTTACAAAAGGTGGCTCCTCTTTCTCGACGCCTCAATATTGATCTTTGCGACGGGTTGGTAGCCTCTAATTTGACTGTTACCGTTCATCAAGTGTTGGCTGAGATAAAAAAAGATCCTGATTTATCAGCCAATAAGAGTTGGGATTTTGATTTAATGGTTGCAAACCATCTGCCAATTATTGAGGAGTTGAGTCAGCAGAAAGATCTTAATATTAATTCTGTTGTTGTTCATCAAAAATACTGGCAGAAAAATCCGGGCACTAATTTTGATTTGGGAGTTGCTCTGGACCTTGATGACCAAATCGATATGAAAATTATCAAACAAGTGTCTCTAGTTCAAATCATGACTGTTGACCTCGGTTTTCAGGGCAGTCCGTTTCAAGATGAAATGTTGGCTAAAGTTACCAAACTGCGTACCAGCGGCTTCGAAGGGCAAATAATGATTGATGGCGGAGTAAATGAGAGAACTCTACCTCTTATATTGGAAAATAGAGGCTTACCTGATGCGGTGGCAGTTGGTAGTTATTTAGCCCGTGCTAACAATCCCAAAGAAAACTACAAAATCCTGGAAAGCATTATTAACGAACATTCTTTTTAAGCTCGGCCTCAATCCATTCTTTGAGTAATAAACCAAAGTCCAGCTTGGCCGCCTTTACCGCCTTAGGCACGAGTGAATTTTTAGTCAGGCCGGGAATAGTG
>CAZEVA010000036.1:0-7666 GCA_964515585.1 uncultured Gammaproteobacteria bacterium
TATGGCTTGGATAATATTTTCAAGCGCGAAGCCACGCTAACCTCAGACGTAAGCAAAACTAAAATTGTAATTACTACCAGTTACCGGTTCCTAAACCGTACTCCGGCTTCAACTATTGAAATGAATTTCAACGAATATTCATTATGAAAACTCTTAAGCCAAAAAATCAAAAAAATGGATTTACCCTGGTTGAGATTATGGTAGTAATCACCATAACTGGACTTATTTTGCCAATATTTTTTAATATTGTTTCCACTCTGGTGCGTTTGCAAACTCAAATTAGTCATCTCCAGCGGCTCAAGGAAACAGGCGACTATATCAGCAGTCAAATCAGCCATAATGTGCGGCAGTATGCAGTAAGGATAGATGACGACACATGCTCTACTATCTTTTCTAGTCAAGTATCTGATGCAACAGCATCTCTATTCTTTGTTGACAAAGCTGATAAATGTTTTGGCTATTATTCCAAAGATAATAATTTTTACCTAATTGCCGAGCCTGAGGCTTCTGTTGAAGACACTACCTTAATTGATAAAGAAGATGATGATATTTCCATTTCGGTTGAATCTGAAGGTTTGGAGTTAACGAGGAAAGAGCCCGATTTAGCAAAAATAAAGTTTAAGCTTGTCTCCGACCCCAAAGTTAGTTATCTAAAGCCGCAGTCGCTCTCGTATCAATTTTATGTTTATATTCGCCATTAAACCAGAGTTCCCTTTTTTAGAAAAATTTATTAGTATTATAGTATGAAGCAGAAAATTGGGGCATACCTACATGAGGATGTTTTGGATATTGTCTCAGCCGATGGTGAGGGTAGTTTATCATTAAAAAATGCCAGCACTTTTCAACTGGGAGTTGCAAACTTCTACGAAAGTTTATCTATCGATAATGAAAAGAGTTTGGAAAAAGCGCGGCAAAGTATCCAAAAATCTTTATCTACCCAGAAGTTAAATGAACAGGAGGCTAATGTGATTATTCCTGATCAGCAGTGCTCGCTGCAAATAATAAAACTACCCCTAGTTTCTGAAAAGGAGATTATCTCAGCCATAGAGCTACAATCAGAGGAATTTGTTCCTTACCCAATTGAAAAGGCCAGCTTCGACTATCAAGTGCTTAGCGTCGACAAGGAGAACAGCCTGATGTACCTTCTTTTGGTTGTTGCTCTTAAGGAAAATATTAATAAAGTCTCTGACTTTATCCTAAACCTTGGCCTCTATCCAACCGGCCTAGAAACTGAATCAACCGCCCTGTTTCGATTACTTTTAGATAAGCACCTTACTATTTCCGGCGATTTGGCTATGGTGGTAAACATTAATAGCATTAGCTCACAGGTTTCCATTCTAAACCTACAGCAGAAACAACTAGTAACAACCAACAGTGTTAATATTGGTAATCTCTTTTTCCTTAAGTCGTTACAAAATAATCTTAATGTTGCTCTACCGCAAGCCGCAGAAATCTTTACTAGCCTTAAATCTGAAAACCCTCACTATCAAAAAATAATCAAACCAGTTTTTGCAGAATATGCCAAACAGATGCAAAAGATACTAATGGTTGCTATGGATAAAATTGGCACTATGCCCTCTACGATTTACCTTCATAACTCTTCATATAGCCAGGTATATTCACTGATGTTTAAAGATCATCCAATGTTACAGCAATACCAGGTAGTTGATTTAAGGCAGCAGCCATTTGCTAAAACGGCTATTAGCCTTGCCCCAGAAGTTAAGGCTAACGCTGGTGATTATCTAATTCCAATTGGGGCCCTTTATTAGATGCACAAGGTTAATCTTATCCGCGGCTGGCAAAACACCGAAATCTATCGTTCTTATCGCCATAAAGCCTTGTTAACCATGGTTGTTATTACCTCCATTTTATTAGTTGTTTATTTAGCTTTTTTTGGCTACTTTATATACTTACAAAAACAAGTCTCGCAACTTTCCCAGAAGGAGTTGGTTACTCAATCTGGCTATAAATATACAACCGAAGAGTTGGCTAAAGCTATTTATAGCCTAAAAAAACTGGATGAGATCAAAAAAATTTATCTCGACTATCCGGAATACAAAATGTATCATCAATTTTTGCTTGACCATATTCTAAATTATTCTTCATTTACTATTGATAACTATGCTTTAGATCGTTCCCACACTGTTAAAGTAGCTTTGTCAACCGGCAACCTCAAGGATATTTTTAGTCTGGTTGAGGTTTTAGAGTCCTCAAAAGTGAGCCGTTATTTTTCGGCTTTGGATATTACTTCTATTAATTCCACTAGTGACGACAAAAATGAGAGTAGTCTTTATCGCATTGAGTTTAGTTTAAAATTTAATTCTCGTTTACTGGATGAAAAATCTTAATTCTAAAATTATTAAGCGAATATTTGTAAAAATTCGCCACTATTTTTTGGCTTTTGCTGTTTTTCTTGTCGTTATTGTTGTAGCAACATTTTGGCTGGTAGGTAAAGTTAACCAAACTAAAATTGAGATAGACAAGCTTAAAAGCCTTTCTGTAGCCAATCTCGATCAGATTGATCATCAGTCTGTAGTCACTTTATCAACTGAGGCTACCAAAATTGCCAGCTTTTTACCCGACAAACCCAATCTTTACCAAATAATTTCTCTTATTGATCAGTTAGCCTCAGAAACTCGTTTTACCATTCAGTCTTACGGTTTAAGCCATACGGAGGCTAAACTCGACTCTATGCAAAAACAGTCGCTAAAGCTGGTTGGTGTAGGCACAATTGAACAGTTTATGGACTTTTTGGAAAACTATAAGTTTGTTACCGGCAAGCTCTTATCCGTAGATAGCGTTGACTTAACTGGAGATAAAAGAGTTTTGTCTAACCTTACCGTAAATACCTACACTTTTGAACCAGAAGTCGGAGTTAACAACGAGTCAATAAGAGCGCTCGACAAAACCGATAACCATATCCTCAAGCAAATTAAGAAGTATTATCGAGGAGTTAGAAAAGTTGAAACCGATACAAAATATGAGAGCAAGGATAATCCGTTTGTTAAGTAGTACTTGATTGGTTTTTGTTTCCAATAATTCTCGCTAAACCCTTGGAAAGTTCCGCGCCTTTTTGAAGCCAATACTGGAAGCGTTTTGCGTCAAAAACTAGTTTTTTGCCTTTTTCGGCAAATGGATAATAGTTGCCAATTTTTTCAAGATAGTTTGATCGCTGTGGCGAAGTGCTGTTTATGGCCACAATACGATATGTTGGTTGCTTTTTTTTGCCCAGTCGCATTAAACGTAATTTTACTGACATAGTTGAATGATATCAAAACTGCTTAATTTTTCCAAGCGCGTTTTTGGCGGCGGCCTGCTGGGCTAGTCTTTTATTTTTTCCCACTCCCACACCCAAGCATTTTTGCCCAAGATAAACGCCAATAGTAAAAATTTGTTGACCGTTCTTACTTTCTACTTTTATCTGTCGATAAACTGGTGTTTGTTTATGCCGAGCCTGAAGATGTTCTTGAAGCTCTGTTTTATTATCAACATAAAGCTTTTTACTAAGAATCTCTTCAAGCTCAGGAAGAACAAATTTAGAAAAAAAGGACTCTGCCGTCTTAAGCTTACCATCAAGGTATAAAGCGGCAATAAGAGCCTCTAAACAATCAGCCAAAATATTTTGATTGTCTCTACCCCCATTTAGCTCTTCACCTTTGGAGATAAATAAACATTCTCCAAGCCCAAGCTTGTTAGCCACCTTAGCCAGGTTTTCGGTTCTAACCAGAGCGGCTCTAATTTCCGTTAGCTCTCCTTCGCGATAGTTGGGAAATTTTTGAAAAAGATAAGCCGAAGACAGATATTCCAAAACTGCGTCTCCCAAAAATTCCAGCCGTTGGTAGGAGTCACGCTCAAGTTCACTACTGCTATTTTCATTTAAATAAGAGGGATGAGTAAGAGCGTTTAATATGTGACTCTTATTTAGGAAGTTATGATCAATTCGCTTCTGTAAGATAACAATTTTAGTATTCATTTTCGTATTTCTTAAATAATTTTACCCAAAATACCATTAACCAACTGTGGCGATTTGTCGCCGCCAAACTCTTTAGCTAACTCAACATACTCGTCAACAATCACTTTTTTTGGAGCTTGCCGCAAAAATTGCATCTCAAAAACTGCTAACTGCAGTAAACTAAGATCAATTTTAGCCATTTTGCTAGCGCCAAAGCGATGACTATATTTATCAATTATCGAGTTAATCTCCAAAATATTACTAATTAATTGCTTAAAAATCTTTCTGTCGTCGGCAGACAACAACGGCGCTCGAGTTTTCGAATATTGCTGAGAATACAGGGCTTTTAGAAGGCGAATTCTTTTTAGATGCCGAGGATCGGTTTTAGTTTTCATTTTCTATGACACTTAGGACAAGCCCGATGTGAAAGCTTTTCACTGCCACAGTGGCGGCACTTCTCAGTTTTTACTAAAGTAATCACTCGAGTAGCGCGACGTTTTAGTTTGCGGGAACGAGATATTCTCCGTTTCGGTAGAGCAGCCATATTAAATTATTTCCTTAATTAACTTATTTTAACTAATATTGAAGTATAACCTTTAGCACTCTGTTTGGCAAGAAGATGTTGAGCAGTCCTAGTAACTTGCTTAACGAGCGCTTGGTTTAGAAGGTCTTCAACTCTTATTAGCTGATACCCATGTTGTTTTGTTCCCAAAAGCTCTCCAGGACCACGAAGAGAAAGGTCGGTTTGAGCAATTTTTTTAGCATCGTTGGTTTTTTCTAAAACTCTTAAGCGTTCTAACACAGAGGGATTCTTATTTTCAGTAAACAAAAAAAAATAGGCTTGCTCGTTGCGGCGGCCAATACGACCGCGGAACTGATGAAGCTGGCTCAAACCAAAACGTTCAGCATTTTCCACTATCATAATGTTGGCTTTTTCCACGTCGAGCCCAACCTCGATTAAGGAGGTGGTCACTAATAAGTCTATCTTTCCACTGGCAAACAAGGATAAAATAGCCATTTTCTGAGGGTGTTTACTGTGAATTGATTCTATCTTTAGCTCCGGCATCTTTTCTTTGAGTAATTTTGTTTGTGCTTCTACTGTTTTTAGTTCGCTTACTTTCTTACTGTTCTCGCTAATTGCCGGACAAACTACAAAAACTTGAACTTTTCTCTTTGAAACCTGTTCAACAATCCACTGATAGCTTTTTTCCCTCTTTGCCTCAGGAACTAGATAAGTCTTAACTTTGTTTTGATAAGGCTTATCTTTGAGATATGATAGGGCAGTGTTTCCAAAAAGAACTAGAGCCAGGGAGCGGGGAATAGGGGTGGCCGAAACCATTAAATAATGACTATTACCAGTGTTTTCGCTCCTTAGTATTTTGTCTCTCTGGGCAACACCAAACTTATGTTGTTCATCAACAATTAACAAACCCAGCTTTGAAACTTGTTGAGTAAAAAAAAGGGCATGAGTACCGATAATAATTTCTGCATCAAGATGATCTCCCTCACGGTTGTTAGCAGTTAAAAGGGCAATTTTAATATTCGAGTCGGGGATTAATTTAGCAAGGCTTTGAAAATGCTGATTAGCCAAAACTTCAGTTGGTGCCAAAACCACAGTTCTAAATCCAAATTTGGCCATTAAATAACAAGCTCCAGCCATAATTACTGTTTTACCGGTACCAACCTCACCCATCAGTAGTCTTTTTGTTGCCTTAAAATGCGCAAAGTCGTTAGCTATTTCCTTAAGAACATTTTCTTGGCTACTGGTAGCCTTAAATGGTAATTGACTCAAGAATTCTTTAACTAAAGTCAGAAGATTGGCTTTGGGGTAATTCAATCGCTCTTTTTTAAAGCCAAACCCGCCTTTAAGTTGAGTAATTTTAACACTCAAAAGTTGCTCAAAGCGTAGTCTCTCTTTAGCTTTCTCTAGTGAACCTAGATTATTGGGAAAGTGAATATTATTTAGTGTTTCAGTATCGCTCATTAAACTAGGGTTTAGCGCTAAAACTCTGTCTTTGGGCATTTCTGCCAAACTAATTTTTTCTAACACAGTATAAATTTTTTGTCTCAAAAACTTGCTTGAAAGTCCAGCTATATTGCTGTAATACGGCACTAATCTGCCTGTATGTATTGTTGAGGCAGTGTCTTCCGGCTCGTACTCACTAACCATTAGTACAGTTTTAGCGCCAAACGAAGATACTTTACCACTAAAATAATACTTCTTACCTTTGTTAAATTGGCGGAGAATATAAGGTTGATTAAACCACACTGCTTCAATAGAGTCATATTGGTCCATAATAATTAGTTTTTGAACAGTCAAACGGCGCTTTTTTGGATATATCTCCTGCTTATGGCCGCAAGAACCCAATACAGTTACCTGTTCACCTTCTTGAAGCAAGGCTAAATTAGTAGTTAAAGAAAAGTCTTCATGCCTTATTGGATATTGTTGTAGAAGATCACCAACTGTTTTCAGGCCGGCTCGTTCGAGTTTTAAATAAGTACTCGGACCAATTCCGGCAACGGTAGTTAAACTCTCGCAGAGATTCATAAAAAGTAAATAATTATAGAGGAAAAAAGAAGCATTAAAAGGGCTAAAAACATAAACAGTTTAATTATTTTTTTCTTTAGATGTTTGATTTTTATTAGTTTCATATTGATTTTATAGATTTACTATAATATATCACAGATGGTTAAAGATTTTGTTTTTTCTTTAAGAAAACGGAACCTAAAAAAACGCTTACCGTTATTTAAAAATTTACCATGGCAAAGTCCCAAAGTTTTTTTTACTGGCTTGCTGGTTGTGTTTGTTTTTTTACCGCTTATATTTATTTTTTATATCACCAAAGATCTGCCCAAACCAGATAATATTGCCGCTAACGCCAAATACTCAACCTCAGTACTTGACCGAAATAACAGAGTTATCTACCAAATCTATAACGACAAAAATATTATTCCAGTAACCCTAAAGGAAATATCTCCAGACCTTATTAACGCAACAATAGCTATTGAGGACAAAAATTTTTATAAACATCAAGGTTTTTCTATCTGGGGAATTTTTCGCTCACTGCTTAAAAATGTTATTTTCAGGCGAATTGAAGGCGGTGGCTCAACTATTACCCAACAATTAATTAAAAACTCGCTTTTAACTAGTGAGCAAACTATTCTTCGGAAAATCAAAGAATTAATTCTGGCAGTCGAGCTTGAGCGTCGTTACAGCAAAGATCAGATTCTTGAGATGTATCTCAATCAAACCCCCTACGGAGGAACAGCCTGGGGAGTAGAGTCGGCCAGCCAATACTATTTTGGCCGCCATGCCAGTCAGTTAAGTTTGGCGCAAGCGGCTGTTATTGCCGGTTTGCCACAAAGCCCAACTCAATATTCTCCTTACTTTGGTAGTAAGAATGCTTACTCCGATCGTGCCAAGCAAGTTTTGAGGCGTATGCGAGAAGATAAGTACATTACTAAAGCAAAAGAACAGTCTGCACTGGTAGCACTTTCCGCAATGAAGTTTGATAAAAAAAAGGCTTCTTTTTCTGCCCCACACTTTATTTTCTATCTCAAAGATATCCTCGACGAGCAACTTACTAACAACGCTCTTTATCAAAAAGGCTTAGTAATTAAAAGTACTCTAGACTTAAAACTGCAAAAAAAAGTTGAGGCTATTGTTGCCGAGGAGATTGCCAACAGCAAAAGCCTAGGGATTTCTAATGCCGC
>CAZEVA010000037.1:0-14220 GCA_964515585.1 uncultured Gammaproteobacteria bacterium
GTTTCCTCAAAAGCAAAGCCATACAGCCTATTTCCAGACAGAAACAGCATAAAAATATAGCTCTCGCTTTCAGTAGTCTCTTTACGTAAAAACGGTAAGGTAAACATACACTCAAATCATAGTATAAAATTTCCTAACTGTAAAGGCATACTAAACTAAAAACAGTTTATGGCAACAACAGTTTAGAAATTTTCAGTAGATTCTGGCCAATATCCGAAACCATTACTAACTCATTTTCATTAAAATTACTGTTGGCTTTAGCCAGCCAAACTTCTCCGTCGAGCAAAATTTTACCGATTTTAGCTTTTTTTATCGGAGAGATTACTTTGGCAGTTTTACCAATTAAGCAATCAATTCCCAGTTTTTGAACTGCTATTAAAAGCCTCTTCCTTACTAACAGCCGCATAAAAACAAGATAAATCAAAGTAATAATTAGAGAAACAACAATCCCCAATTGCCAGGATGAGCCCAAATATACAAAAAAACCGCCAACTACTAAAGACACTCCAATAAAAGCCAAATCAAAACCAGTAAGAGCTCCAAAAAGAATCTCAAAGGCAATAAGAATTGCACCAATTATTATCAGCCAAAAATTTTCGTCCATTATTTTATCAACCTATCTAAAGCAACTTTTAAAGAACTGGCAAAATTTTTCTGAGAATATCTTAACGCTCGCTGAAGCTGTTTATTAACTAACTCAGTTTTTTCATTAGACAGAACTCTTTCTATTCCCCGAGCTATTGAATCTATTTTTTTGGGGTCCACAAAACAAGCGGCAGAGCCAACTATCTCTGTTGCTACTGCAGTTTTACCGACAATAACCGGAGTATACAGCCAGGCGGCCTCAAGCCAAGTTAAACCAAAACCTTCGTCCAAAGAAGGCAAAGTTACCGCCTGTGCATTCTGATACAACCAAACCAATTCTTGATCTTTAACAAAACCGGTGAAAATAAATTGAGAACTGTTTTCCACTTCAGCCAAAAATGCTCGAAAGCTCTTCAACCAAGGATGAGATAATTTTTTGCGATTAAGTAAAGCCGAGCCTGCCAGTACCAAAGTGTACTTAGTTTTTTTTACTGCTTTTGCCAGAGACAATAAATTCTTATTCCAGGTAACGTCTCCCACATACAAGAGAAATCTTGAAGGAAGTTTGTTAACAAAATTTGGTTGAGGTGCAGTAATATTTTTTTCAAAAATTCTTTTAACTGCTGGATAAACTACTTGAACTCGAGCAGGCTTTATCTTTAGTTTATTTACTATTTCTCCTTTAACTACCTCTGAATCGGTAATTATGCCGCTTAATTTATTAATTGCCAGAGAGTTCTGCCACCAAACAAACTTCCCCTTTATGCCGATAGGAAAATGCTTAGAATGGTTCACTGGAATAAGGTCGTGAATTACCAAAACCTGGGGCACTTTTTTACAAACAGATAGTTTTTGAAAAAAATTAAAATCAGTAATTAGTTCTACTTCATAACTATCGGTGTTAATTTCCAAGCCAACCTCACTACCATACCTGTTTATAGCCTCTTCAGTCATTTGCTGATAACTCCCAATTCCTCGCACCGAGGACAAAGAGCTGTTTAAGTCCTGAATTTTTATTCTCATAAAATCAATATTACTAATATATAATAAAAGCTATGTCGATGTTTGTTTATTGGTTTAGTCAAATCTTAATTTGGTACTTAGCTGTCTCCTTAATAAATCTGATCTTTTTACCCACAAACACTCTAGTATTTGGCAAACTGAAGGATAAGGGTTATCCTTTTAGTAAGGTTTTAGGTTTGGGCCTATTTGGCTATCTTGTTTTTGCTCTAAATTTTGCTAAAGTCATCGCTTTTTCTGCAAATCAGCTCATATTTATTTTGGTCTTAACTGCTGTTTTAAATCTCATTCTTCTAAAAACAAAAAAAATTCAATTACCCAAACTAAGAACAGTATTAGGTTACGAATTATTCTTTTTACTTATGTTTTGTAGTTATGCCTACCTGAAGGGCTTTGAGCCAAGTATTCATTCTTTAGAAAAATATATGGACTTTGGCTTTATTCAAAGCATTCTAAACCAAAAATTTTTACCGCCCGCAGATATTTGGTTTGCTTCTACCCTTAAAGAAAGTCTTAGCATCAACTATTACTACTTTGGCCATTTTCTTACCGCTTTAATTATTAATTTAACTCGGATAACCCCTAGCGTTGGTTATAACCTAATGCTAGCTTTTATTTTTGCGCTAGCAACCACAATCAGCTTTTCACTAGGCGCCAACCTTTATCAACTTTTAGCTGGTAGTAACAAACAAAAAAATTCTCTATGGCTTTATCTTTTAGCCGGCCTGCTTTCAATGGCCATTATGAACTTTGGCGCTAATTTACAAACTATTTATCTTTTTACCAAAAATTACGTAGCCGACAACCCAGTTCCTTTTTGGCAGATTTGGTCGGGCTACAATCCCCAAGAATACTGGTATCCAAACGCAACTCGGTTTATCCCTTTTACCATTCACGAATTTCCTTCTTATTCTTACATTGTTTCCGATTTACATGGTCATGTATTAGACATTCCCTTTGTTCTTTATCTTTTGGGTTTAACCATAGTAATTGGCAAGCCTAGCACCAAAATTAAACAAATACTCCTACTTAGTTTATATTCACTTTTCTTAGCAATAAACTACATGACTAATTCCACCGATTTTTTAGTCTATGGCGTGGTGCTATTTTTTGTTCTTCTTATCAAGTTCGATAACTTAGCAAAAAGCTTATTTTTAACTATTGCTACAGTGTCAAGCGCTCTTTTTCTAACTTTGCCATTTTCCCTAAACTTCAAGCCTTTCGCCAGCTCTTTGGGAGTAAATTGTGCTCCTCTGTTTCTAACCAAAATTAGTTCGTTTGGGCCCTTGGTTTTTGAACCCAACAAGTGTCAGAACAGTCCCCTTTGGATGTTGTTTATTTTGTGGGGATTTTTTTGGTTTATTTATCTTATTTTTTTATTGGCAATTTTTTTTAATAAACACACACCACGGCCAAAAAAAAGAATAAATTATTACTTTTTCTTCATCTTTACTATCAGTGTTTTACTAACAATGTTTAGTGAGTTCTTATATTTTAAAGATATATATCCCGATCATTTCCGAGCCAACACTATGTTTAAGTTGGGCTATCAGGCTTATATAATGATGTCAATTTTGTCTGGAGTTGTCATTATTTACGTTTCTAAAGGCATAAAATATCTTGGTAAAGGGCTTAAAGTTTTATTATTAACTCTACTAATACCAATGCTTAGCTTAGTTTTGGTTTATTATCAATATGCTGTGCCTTCCTATTTTGGTAAAAACGGTTTTAAAACTCTTGATGGTTCAGCTTGGATAAAGAGTCAATATCCCGATAGTTACCAAATTATTAATAAATTAAATGATCTTAAAAACAAATGGCCAGGAGCCAATATAGTTGAGGCCCATGGCGACAGTTATACCGATTATAATTTGATTTCTGCCCACACCGGAATACCAACAATCATTGGCTGGCCGGTACATGAATGGCTTTGGCGCGGCTCCTATGAAAAAGTCAGTCCTAGAGTTGAAGAAGTAAGATTAATATACGAAGGCACTAATAAGGATTTGCCTCAAATTAAAAAACTGTTAAAAAAATATCAAATAAAGTTTATTGTTGTCGCTGAGATGGAAAAAAGTAAATATCCAGTGCTAAACTACCAAAAGTTTTATAAAATAGCTCAACCGGTGTTTTCAAACAAAAAAACTAACAGTTTTCTTTTTAAAGTAAATGACTAAAAAAATATATTTTGCCCAACTGCCACAAATGGTCGACAAATCGGTTGAGTTGTACGGCTGGGTTAAGGCAGTGAGAAAACACGGTCAAATTCTTTTTTTGGATCTACGAGACACCAGTGGAGTTGTTCAAGTAGTCGCTGATAAGGAAACATGTACAGTTCATCCTGAAGCAGTTGTAAAGGTTGAGGGGGTAGTTGTTAAGCGCGCAGAAAATTATATCAATCCCAAAATTACTACCGGAACAATTGAGGTTAAGGCAAAGAAGATTATAATTATTAGCTCAGCTAAAACCCCTCCTTTTCCCCTTGAGTCCAGCGGCTACAAAATCGATGAAGAGCTAAGATTAAAGTATCGCTACTTAGATTTAAGAAGAGAACGGATGTATAAAAATCTCAAATTGCGAGCAGAGTTTATCCAAGAGATTAGGCAATATCTTTTTAGCCAACGTTTTATAGAAGTCGAAACCCCGGTTTTAACTAAAACCACACCGGAGGGAGCTCGCGACTTTTTGGTTCCCTCTAGATTACAAAAGGGCAAGTTCTATGCCCTCCCCCAAAGTCCACAGCAATACAAACAGTTGTTAATGATTTCGGGAATAGAACGTTATTTCCAAATTGCTCGTTGTTTTCGCGACGAAGATCCCAGAGCTGACAGAGCTTACGGCGAATTTACTCAGCTCGACCTAGAGATGGCTTTTGTTAGCCAAAACGATATTCTTAGTTTAGTGGAAACAATGTTTACCAGCATTATTGAAAAGCTATTTCCAGAAAAGAAAATTTTGCAAAAGCCATGGCCTAGGCTAGACCATCAAGAAGTAATTAAAAAGTATGGTTCCGATAAGCCTGACTTACGCAAGCAGAAAACAGACAAAAATGAAATAGCTTTTGCTTGGGTAACCAACTTTCCCCTTTTCAATAAACAACAGTCAAACGATTTTTTCTATGGTTCCGGAGAAGCTAAGTTTGCCCCTTCACACCATATGTTTACCGCCCCTCACCCGGAAGACATAAAACTTCTAAAAAGTAATCCCCTAAAAGTAAGAAGCTTACAGCACGACCTAGTTTTAAATGGCTTTGAAGTAGGCGGCGGCAGTATCCGAATTCATCAGCCAGAAATTCAAAACCAAATTTTTGATTTAATTGGTTTTAGTGATTCGCAAAAAGCACAGTTTGACCATCTTTTACAAGCCTTTCAATATGGCGTTCCTCCACACGGAGGGATTGCTCCCGGTCTTGATAGGTTGTTAATGGCAATTTTGGGCGAACCCTCTTTACGTGAAGTGATTGCCTTTCCCTCAACCTCAGGCGGTAAAACCGCAGTAATGAACGCACCTACTAAAGCTACTACCGAACAGTTACTCGAGCTAAACCTAAAAACTAATGGCCAAAAAACCTAACTTACTAAAAAAATATTTTCTCTACTTACTGCTAACCATGTTCTGGCTCCTTTATCCGGGAAAAAATGAGTTATTAATAAAAGCTAATCTCAATCCCCGTGCTTTTATTAAGATAGAGCCTCTTCGTTTCAAACCACAACCACTGCCTAAAACAAATAATTACTTAGAGAAAAGCCAGCTTATGGCCCAATCATATCTTGTTATGGACCTTAACTCTTTTACCCCAATTGCCAGCTATCGCCCAAACAAAAGAATGTACCCAGCCTCTTTAGTAAAGCTTGCCACCGCTTTGGTTAGCTATCAAAAATATCCTTTAGACAAAACACTCACTGTTAAAAAAGTTATTGATCAAGAACTAAAGATTGGCTTGGTAAAAAATGAGAAAATTTCTGCTTTAAATTTACTGTATGGAATACTGGTTTATTCCGGCAACGACGCCGCCTATACTTTAGCTGAAAACTATCCCGGAGGCGTTACCGAATTTGTTAAACAAATGAATAAACTAAGCCAAACTTTACAGTTAAAAAACACTCGTTTTACTAACCCCATTGGCTTCGACCATCCTAATCAATATACCAATGCTCTTGACTTAGCGTTTCTTTCCCGAGAGTTTCTCAAAAATAAAATGTTATTGAATATTGCTTCAACCAAATCAATTACAGTTTCTGACGTTAGTTTTGAAAATTTTCATAACCTAAACAGTGTTAACCAGCTATTAGGAGAGATTCCTCATTTAGGAGGCCTAAAAACCGGAACAACTGATCAGGCCGGACAAAACTTAATCGCTTTTTATGAATTTAAGAAAAAGCCAGTTCTTATCGTTCTATTAAAAAGTGAAGATCGTTTTAACGACGCAAGACTGCTAATTAACTACGTGAACCACCATCTTAATTATTTAGAGATTACTTAAGCAAATATTCGTCTTTTACGGCCGGCAAATAGGCAACAAAATTATTATCACTGCTTAGAAAAACAAATACTGGTTGAAAATAAGGCTGGTATGTTTCCGGATTATAATAACCAAGACTAATCTTTTTTATTTTTATTGTTTTATCTGAAGGCTCCTTAACAGAAATAATTGATGCCTGTCCCTTTTTTAATTTAGAAAAGGCTTCCTCGCTAGTAAGCAAGGGGTAAACACCTGGTTTTTCCTCAAGTTTTTCATAACCCAAAAATTCCATTTGCACAACTTTAGCATAATAACTAAGAGGAGCTAATATGGCATAATTTTGGCTTTCAAAATACTTTGGGCTAAAAACACTCAAGGCTTCGTCTTCTCTAAAAAAATCAACTCGAACCGCTTGAGGAACTCCACCCTCTTGGCAAGGAACAAACCTTTTATCAGTATAGTCGTATTTTTGAAATACTGGATTAGTAGTTCCTGCCGCCAAATAACCAGGATAAGAATCTTTAGAAACAAAACTATCCATAGCTTTGTTGATAAAATCATCTTCCATTTGGGTAAAGTTAGCTTCAGGAGTAGCTTCAATTAGCGAATGAAGCTCGCTAGATCCAGCTTTGTAGTAGAATCGAAAATTAAAACTAACAATATTTATTTCTAATATTCGCTCTTGGTCTTCATACTTAACCCACTCTTCGCTTAACGTTTGCGGCTGATATACACTAGTGTCAAAATCAAAAGATTGGGCCAAACTTTCAATTTTATTCAAATAAGCCAGGGTGCTGGCCGGCTTAGGGATAAAATATACCATAGCGCTGGCCGTTGTCTCCGGAAATTCGCCATCAATTGTGTCCAGCACATATTCATAATCTTGGTTTGGCAAGGCTTGTTCAAAAACCGGAGCTTTAATTGATCCATATACTGGGTCAATTTTAAGGTCTAAAGTTGCAGGTTTCCTAACTAGGGAAAGAAGCAATAATACCAGCAAGTAGAAAAAAATAAGAGCTACCACCGTAACTAACAGTAACTTAGCCATTATTCTAATTTGCAAAGAAAACTCCGATAAAGTCATATTAAAACTATACCAAAAAATGATAAAATCATTCATATTATGGTACGCACTCGAATTGCCCCGTCGCCAACCGGTCAAGACATCCATATTGGCAATCTTTATACCGCCATGATTAATTATTGCTTTGCCAAAAAAAATAAGGGCCAGTTTATCATTCGCATAGAAGATACTGATCAAAGCCGCTTGGTAAAGGGATCAGAGCAAAAAATTTTAGAGTCGCTTTCAAACTACGGCCTCGTTGCCGACGAGAGTCCAAAACTAGGAGGAAAGTATGCCCCTTATCGCCAATCAGAACGCCTAAAATTATATCATCAATATGCACAAAAATTAATTGACAATGGAGTAGCCTATTACTGTACTTGTAGCCAAAAACGTTTGAGTGAGCTCAGACATTCTCAACAATTACAAAAGAAACCGCCTAAATATGATAAGCATTGTCTTAATCATCAAGCAGAAATCAAACAACAGATAAAAAACAAGCAACCTTATGTTATCAGGCTGAATGTTAAGCCAAACCAAGTGATTGAGTTTAACGATCTTGTTCGAGGAAAAGTATCTATCAATACAAACGATCTCGATGACCAGATACTGCTTAAATCCGATGGCTTTCCCACTTATCATTTAGCCGTTGTTGTCGACGACCATCTAATGAATGTAACTCACGTTATAAGAGCCGAGGAATGGTTGCCCTCAACCCCAAAACACATTCTTTTGTATAAAGCCTTTAATTGGAAGCTCCCCAGCTTTGCTCATCTTCCCATTCTGCGCAACCCTGATCGTTCTAAACTCTCAAAAAGAAAGAATCCTGTTTGGGCCTCTTGGTATCTTCAGCAAGGTTTTTTACCTGAGGCTGTCTTGAACTATCTCGGACTAATGGGTTTCAGCCACCCGGAAGAAAAGGAAATCTTTAGTCTTAAAGAATATGAGCGGGTAATTAGCCTAGAGAGAATTCAGTCTAGCGGACCAGTGTTTGATATTAACAAACTTGAGTGGCTAAATGGGGAATACCTTAGGCGAATGTCTAAAGAGAAACTGCAAACAATAGTCAAACAATATCTAGACAAATATAACCAAACAAAGCTTGAAGAAGCACAAATAAAGCCAACCATTCCTCTAACACAAACACGAATAAAAAAACTGTCAGATTATTGGCCATTAGTTGAGTTCATCTTTGAACAACCTACCAAAATAGATTTTTCGCTCAATTATCTTAAACAAGCTGAAAGAGAGCTGTTAAAAACATATGAACAAATTAATTGGACTCATCAAAACATATACAAACAAACTGAACAAGTTGCTCAAAATTTAGCCATAAAACCTATAAAATTATATATGGATATTCGCTTTGCCTTGTCTAATCAAAGGGTGACTGCCCCATTATTTGAAGGTATGCAAATTATCGGTAAAAATCAAACAATTAGCAGACTAAAAAAAGTTCTTTCTTAATCAAGCAAATGGAAGTCGGTATCAACACTAAGTTCAAGATAAACTTTTTTTCCACGAGATAGTTCTAATTCTTTACGACTGCTCATGGCAATTTCTTTAATCATCTTCCCTTCTCTACCAATAAGCATTTTTTTATAGCGCTTATCAAGCGTTAGTATTTTGGCTTTAACATAAAGAGTTTTATTTTTTCTTTCTTTAATCTCCAAAACTTTTACGCCGGTTTTATAAGGAACCTCTTCCCGTGTAAAAAGATAAATCTTTTCTCTTATTAACTCCTCAATAAACATTCGGCTATTAAGGTTAAGAGCCGGATAAACAATTTTGCTCTTGTCAACCAAGGGATACGGCCGCTTGGCCTTACTAAACAAACTCTCAAGTAACGGCTTAAAATGAGTATGGTTAACCGCGGAAACATAATGAATTTCTTTAATCTCGTCTTCAAGAAAACGATATTGAGACAAGTATGAAGGCGACTGAATGTCAATTTTGTTAACTACTAAAATTACTGGTTTTTTTATCTGGCGAACCAAACCCAGCACTCTTCCTTCTTCAAAGTCACGCTTTCTGGTATGGTCAACTAAATATAAAGCCACGTCAAAGCTACCCTCAAGGGC
This sequence comes from uncultured Gammaproteobacteria bacterium, assembly GCA_964515585.1. Taxonomy (GTDB): domain Bacteria; phylum Patescibacteriota; class Microgenomatia; order UBA1406; family UBA1406; genus UBA1406. The sequence continues at coordinate 9,212 of CAZEVA010000037.1, forward strand.
AGAAATAGCCTCTTTGTTTATTTTTTTGGAAAGTTTGTCCTGAGCTTTTTTAAAAATTCCGGGAGTATCAATAAACAACAACTGTCCCCGACTATCTTCATATAGAGCTTTAATACTAAAACGAGTGGTTTGAGACTTGGGAGAAGTAATGCTCACCTTTGTGCCAACGAGATTATTAAGAAAAGTACTTTTACCAACATTTGGCCGACCCAAAATCAAAACTATAGCACAAGTTTTCTTACTTTTGCTGACTTTCTCTTTCACTTTATCGGCTTAACTACTAGCCGTTTTCGGCCTTTAAGCCGGCGTCTTTTCAATACTTCACGGCCAGACTGACTACTGTTGCGAGAACGAAAACCATGCTTTCTAGCTCTCTTGATTTTTGAGGTTTTGTGCCCCACATAACTTTTACTCATTTTTTTTGTTAAAAACTAATAATGATGCTTTGTTTCCGGCAAACTCCTGATAAACTGCCTCCGTTACAAAAGGCATAAAAGGATGAAGCCAAGACAAACAAGTCATCCAAACTCTCCTAACCGTTTTAAGTGCGTTTATATTACCATTTTGCAGCTCTTCTTTCAATCCCTCCAAATAATAGTCGGCCAAGCGGTGCCAAATAAAATCATATAATCCATCAAAAGCCGCCGATAGCTGAAATTTTTCCATATTAGTAATATATTTTTTCTCTTGTTTAGCTAATTCGAGTTCTAGTTTTGTTTCTAATTTCTTATGCTTGTTGGTTTTTTTTATTTTTTTAGTTAGAGTTTCCTGGCTACTTACTAATTTAAGAAAACGGCCAATATTCCAAACCTTGTTAGCAAAGTTCCGCATCGCCTTAACCTTCTCTTCACTTAAGTTTACCTTGCCACCAGCACCAACTCCAAAAATAAGTGCCGCTCTTAAAGCGTCAGCTCCATATTTATCCACCAGCTCAATTGGGTTAACCACATTGCCACGGCTTTTACTCATTTTTTTGCCTTTTTTGTCAGCTACCATTGACCACAAATAAACATTTTTAAAAGGAACCCTGCCTGTTGAATAGAGTGAAAACATAATCATCCGACTAACCCAAAAAGGGAGAATGTCGCAAAGAGTTGCCAAAACATCAGTCGGAAAACGAGTTTCATATTCCTCTTTTTTTAGAGTAACTAGCGGCCACTGGCCAGAGGAAAACCAAGTATCAAAGGTGTCAGTTTCAGGTAAAAAAGCTCCTTTAGGTTTTTTTTCATTGATAATAAACTGGCTATTAATTGGTGCCGATAGCTCCTGTAATCCAGCTTCAATCTCTAAAAAAGAATGCTTTTTTAATAACTGCCAACTATTGCCTTTAACAAGTTCGTTTTTACTGTTAAGAAAGGTTAGGTAAACATTATTTTTTCTGATATCATACCAGGCCGGAATACGAATACCCCAGGCAATTTGCCGGCTAATCGGCCAGTCGCGCATATTTTTCAACCAAGTTAATATTTGTTTTTTATGGTTCTGAGGAAAAAAACTAATCTTTCCTTTATTAATCGCTTCAATTACCGGCTTTTTCAACTCTCTGACTTTAATAAACCAGTTAGGAATAATCGTTGGCTCCAAATCTCGGCCACATTTATAACAAGTAGTAACTGCGTGAGAATACTTGGTATCAATTTTCTCAATTAGCCCCGCTTTTTCTAGGTCGGCTACTATTTTCTCTCGAGCTACCTTTACTTTCAACCCTTGATAAGGCCCGGCTAAACTATTTAGTCTGCCATGTCTATCAATAACTTGTTTAACCTCCAAGTTGTGGCGCTTGCCCATCTCAAAGTCATGTGGATCATGCGCCGGCGTCACTTTTACCACTCCGGTACCAAACTCAGGATCAACTGCTTTGTCGGCAATAACCTTAATTTGAAAACTTCCTAATAAGCCTTGAGCCTTGATAGTTTGCCCAACCCATTTTCGATAGCGTTTGTCATTAGGATGAACAGCTAGAGCTGTATCACCAAACTTTGTTTCTGGTCGTACCGTAGCCAACACAAACGGTCCATATTTTAAATAGTATAAGCTGTCAACTCTGTCAACATGTTTTACTTCCAGCTCCGATAACGAAGTTCCGCAATATGGGCAATAATTAACAATATAATCATCTCGATAAACAAAACCCTGCTTCTGCATCTTAATAAAAGTTTGGTAAACCTTACTAATAACTGCTTCGTCCAGAGTAAAAACACTTCTGTCCCAATCAGCCAGGAAACCCAAACGCCTAAACTGAGAATAAATTAAACCAGAGTTCTGTTTAACAAATTGAAATACGTTTTTATAGAAAGTTTGCCTATCAAACTGTAATCGGCTTTTGCCCTTTTTTTTCAATTCTTTCTCATAAACATACTGTGTTTCAAAACCGGCGTGATCCATGCCCGGAATCCATAATGAAGCAAGGCCTTTAATTCTTTGGTAGCGAATTAAAATATCGTCAATAACATACATTCCATGTCCTGCATGTAAGGAGGCGTTAGCATTAGGGGGCGGCATCAATATGGTATAGGGCTTGTTGTTATTTTCAGGCTTCAAATAACCTCCCGACTCCCAAAAATGATACAACTTGCTCTCATGTTCCGAAGGTACAAAACGCTTTATCATACAGACCCTATTATATCCTACAAAAAGGGCTATTTATAGTGTCTTCTGATTTGAAACAAAATATACAAAGACAATAAAGTACCAATTAACAAGCCACCAAGGTTAAAGCCAATAATATTTTGCAGTGCTCCAACTAACGTCGCATAATATAACAGGCGCCAAGAAGACTCAGCTTTTTTAAATAATCCGGGAATGGCTATAGCCTCAAGAGCAACAACCACCAAGGTAAACGCCCAGCTTAAAGTCAGTCCGGCACCATGGGCCGTATTAGCTAAATAACTAATAGGAGCAAATATTGCCGTTAATCCCAAAGCCGCTAATATTATTGGTAATGTTAAAACAATCGTTACCAAAGAAAGCCAGGGGATGATTTTTACCAATAATTTTTGCCACTCCTCAGGGATAGAAGGAGCTTTTTTAACTAAATAATAGTCCAGCTTATCTTCAAGCTGCTTTAACAAGGACTTCCAGTCAGTTGCCGAATTTGAGGCCGCCATATTTATTTGGTTAAATTTGTAATTTGACAAAATAGTAGCTTTTCTTTTTGGTTTTGTCAATAAAAAGCATTGGTATAATAACCATTATGAAAACAGTAAAATTAACAAGAAATAATTGCCAAGTAGTTGTTAAACAAGCTTGTGCTGTTCTTAAACAACATGGCTTGGTGGTTTTTCCCTCAGACACAGTATATGGCTTAGCCGCAAACGCTTTATCTGAACAGGCAGTAAAAAAACTCTATCAGTTTAAAAACCGGCCAGTTAATCAATCTGTAGCTATTGCTACAAGCGGTTTAGAAGAAGCCAAAAAATATTTTGAAATAAGCGACACCAATAAAAATTTACTTACCACTCTTTTGCCCGGCCCATATACAGTGATATTAAACTCAAAACAACAAGTTATTACTAAACTTGAGGCAGAAGACAAAACTCTGGGTTTACGTATTCCAAACTATTTTTTTACCAAAAAATTAAGCCAAACACTTTTTTTCCCTTACACAGTTACTAGCGCCAATTTACATGGCAAAGGTCCGCATTATTCTGTTGAGGCTCTAATAAATACTCTTTCTAACAAAAAAAAACAACTATTAGACCTAATTATTGACTACGGCAAGCTTCCCAATAATCCGCCTTCAACCGTCGTTAACCTGGCTACTGAAAGAATCCAAACCCTACGACAAGGTCGTTTGTTATTTAAACCAGTTTTTAGTCAAAACACCACTTCTGCCGAACAAACCCAAGCTCTAGCAAAAAAAATACTCACTAAGATTATTGCCACTGCTAAAAACAAGGCCATAGTTATCATTCTTCAAGGAGACTTAGGAACCGGAAAAACTGTTTTCACTAAAGGCATCGGCCAATTTTTAAACACTAAAGAAATAATTTCACCCACCTACACTCTGTATTACGAATATCTAAGCGTAAATAACATCATAAAAAAACTTCATCACTTCGATCTTTATCGAGTTGAAAACTCAGAAGAACTTGAAACTTTACAAATAAAAAAACTGCTCAAACCTAATAATTTGCTCGTTTTTGAATGGGGCGAAAAACTTGGTTCTTTTATTAATTTAGTCGAAAAACAAAAAGCTTCCATTGTTCTAATTACTCTAAAAGAAACCGCTCCTCAAAAAAGAGATATTAATGTTTATCAACTCTCATGATAATTCTAGCTATTGATACCTCTTGCGATGAAACTAGTGTGGCTATAACTAATAAGCAACAAATATTAAGTAATGTTTTGTTTTCCCAAATCAAAATTCATGCTCCCTATGGCGGAGTCTATCCTACTCTAGCCAAACGCGAGCACTTAGGCAAAATCACCCCAGCTATTAATCTAGCTCTAAAGAGAGCTAGGCTTAAAATAAAAGAAATAGAAGCAGTTGCAGTGACTTTTGGCCCAGGGCTAGCACCAGCACTAGAGGTAGGAATTAATACCGCCAAAGAACTCGTCAATAAATATCAGCTCCCCCTAATTCCAGTTGACCATCTTGAAGGCCATATTTACTCAGCTTTTGTCCAAAATCGTCAAGGCAATCCCAAACGTTCTTTTCAGTTCCCTCTTTTAGCCCTAATTGTTTCTGGTGGACACACTCAATTAGTGTTAATGAAAGACCATGTTCAATATCAAATTAAAGGCCAAACTCGTGATGACGCCGCCGGCGAAGCTCTCGACAAAGCGGCTCGGCTTATAGGGTTAGGCTATCCAGGCGGGCCAATTATCGAACGACTAGCTAAACAAGGAGATCCGCATAAATACTCTTTACCAATCCCAATGCAAAAACAAATAGGCCTTGATTTTTCCTATTCCGGGTTAAAGTCTGCCTTTAAAAGACTAGTCAGCCAACTAAGTGAAAAAGAAAAATTAGACAATCTTGCCAATCTTTGTGCTAGTTTTCAACA
>CAZEVA010000038.1:0-12779 GCA_964515585.1 uncultured Gammaproteobacteria bacterium
GCAGTTTTGGCAACTGGCAAAGACTTGACAATTAGCACTCTGTTTGTTATTCTGATAATAGCAGAGCTACGAAAGGCCTGCTAAAAATTATTAGTTCTCGGATTCCGCCTGATGGCAGAAAGGAGGTGAAAAAAATATGAACATCGTGAGAATCGACCCTTTTAATATGTTAAACCGCTCTTTCTTCCGACCTATTTTAGACGAAGATTGGGCAAACCTACCGGAAATGAGAATGACCGAAGGTTTGGATGTTTTCGAAACCGACACCGAAATTATAGTTAAGGCCGCTGTACCAGGCATTGAGCCCGAAAAGGTACGGGTTAATTTCGAAGATGGTGTTTTGCACATCTCAGCCAAAGAACAAGAAAAAGAAGAAGAAAAGAAAAAGAAAAAAACAGTTTATCGTAGGGAACGAGTAACTTCATTTGATTATGTTTGTACTCTACCCCGTCCTATTAATTCTGAAAAACTAAGCGCTGAGGTGGAAAACGGAATTTTGGTAGTAAAAGCTCCTATTGCCGCTACTAGCAAAAGTAAAGCCATTCCGGTACGCACCAAAGTGAAAAAATAATGTTTCGGTGCTAAAGGCTAGATTTGCCTGCTGTCGTAGGCCCAGTGCAACAGTGCCTGTCGCTGGCGCCTACGGCAGCTTTGGAAAAAAAGGCAAGAAAACACTGGTTCGCTTCTTGTATTTTTCAAAGTCCGCTCTGCCCTGATACTTTTTCTCCAAAAGAGGAACCCCCGACACAAATAAAATTAAGTAAGAAATTGTTAACGGCCCAGCTACTACCCACCAGGGCGAGCCGAGAGAAACAGCCACCAACCAAATCCCCCACCACAAAATTACTTCGCCAAAATAGTTCGGGTGGCGGCTATAACGCCATAATCCAGTTGTTAGCAACTTCCCCTTATTTGCTCTTGCACTAATAAACTGCTTCAACTGCCAATCGGACACTACCTCAAAAACAAAACCAAATAGCCAGATTAATATTCCCAAAACTCCCAGAAAATTTATTTGCGTTTTATAAGTAAAGTTAATTGCCATAATTGGTAAAGCAATCAAATACAACAACGCGCCTTGAAGTAAATATACCTGCAGCAAACTCCGCCAAAAAAATACTTTGCCCCAACTCTTACGCCAAGCTTGATACCGATAATCCTCAGGCTTTGCTCTCAAACGCTGATAAATATGATAGGCTAACCGAGAGCCCCAGACAGTAACCAAAATATTAATTACTAAGGCTATGCTACTGGCAACCCCTAGAAAAAAACCACGCCAGGCAATCAACACGAAGCCCAAACCCCAAGCTAAATCCGCCACATCATTGCGCTTTTTCACTATCGAAATAGCAAACCAGAGCAGCATATAAATAAACAAACAGAAGGCAGCAACAAGATATCTATTTATCTCAGCCATTTTTGAGATAGAAAAAAAACAATCACCGACACCAAAACCGAGAGAGTCATTCCCCAGATTAAATCAATTATGGTTACTAAAATCGGCCAATTTTTTAGCGTGGCTAAGTTAGTTAGATCATAAGTTGCATAAGTCATAAGGCCAAACAGAGCCCCAGAAAAAACGGCAGTTAGTAAGCTTTGTTTTTGAAGAGCCGGAGAGATTACAAAATAAACTAAGCCGGCAATAAATAAAAAGTAAAAAATCAGGGCCGCTGGCCAATTAACATTTTTCGCCATTAAATGACCAATTTGCTGTTGATAAAATTTGTTTGCCACTAATCCCAGCCACACCATATCAATAGCAAAAAACACCGGTAAAGTTAGCAGATAAAGCTTAACAAACATCAGAGTAATTATAATAAATTATAAAGCAGTATGCTTTCAAAAAAATTAGGTAGTTATCATTGTCCTCTTGCCCCGAATCACCCCCGGGGTGATGTTTGACACTAGCGGAGAGGGTGGGATTCGAACCCACGGTCCGACGTAAATCGGACACACGCTTTCAAGGCGTGCGCAATCGTCCACTCTGCCACCTCTCCAATTTTTTTGGAGGTGCAAGCGGGAATCGAACCCGCGCAATAGCTGTTTTGCAGACAGCCGCGTTTCCACTTCGCCATTGCACCATTTGAGAGTATATTCTAACATTTCCTTATCACTAAAATACCCGATTCTGAGCTAAGTTATGATAAAATAGTGAGGCACGTTACCAAAACCAGAGGTGGCAGAGTGGCCAAATGCACGGGTCTGTAAAACCCGCGGGATTTTCCCTTCGATGGTTCGAATCCATCCCTCTGGACATGATTCGACAGGCTCACCACAAGTGTGTGAGACTAACGAAACATCTTGGATGGATGAGAAGTTTACCCTGAGCTTGCCGAAGGGAATCCATCCCTCTGGACACGCTTTTTTTGCCTTTCCTAACAAGAGGATATACTATGTATGATTTTCTTGTAACACATAACAGAAAACTGTTTAAGCTTTCAAAACACATAGATAGACTTTTTAAGTCTGCAGAGATAATTGGACTTGGTATTCCATGGAGTAAAGATCAGGTTTCCTCATGGGTTGTTGGAACAGTAAACAATAACGATAAATCATTTGAAAAAACTGTTTCAATATATATAAGCGGTGGTACAGGATTTTATATGAATCAGGGACAAAAACCAACAATTGTCATTATTATCAACAAGAAGATACCATTACCCTCAACCCAATATGAAAATGGTATAAGAGCCAGAGCTGTAAAATACAAACGACCTTACCCAAAAGCTAGAACCACTTTTAATGTAGAAGGCGTAAAACAGTTAGCAATATATAAGAACAAAGGCATAAATGAAATTTTATTTTACGATGATTTGCAAGTATTTGAAGGTGCAGGAACAAACATTTTTGCGGTAATAAATAACCAACTAATAACTCCCAAATCACACATTTTGCAAGGGATTACAAGAAATACTCTACTTGATATTCTTCAACTAAATATACCAATCAAAACTCAAAAATTTCACATATAAAAAGCTACTCGATGCAAAAGAAATATTTCTAACAGGAAGTTATAGCGGAATAAGAGGCCTTGTTGAGCTTGATGACAAGATTGTTGGTAACGAAAAATGTGTTATAATATAGACTATGAGTAAAGAAAAAAATCAGTCCTTAGAGGTTACGAAAAATAAATTGACTAGAAGAGAGTTTATTCAGGCATTCTTTGTTTCTTTTTTTGGGGCAGGGCTCGCTTATAACAAGACAGCTCAAGCCACTAAGAAGTACGACGTGTATTTACCGATGATTGCAAATAGCTCAAGGACAGGAATAAAAGGTTTGTGTTATGGACCTTATCGTGAAGGACAAGATCCAAATACTGGCCCCCATCCTAGTGAAAGAGAGATTAAAGAAGATGTTGATATTTTAGGTAACATTTCTGAGACTATTAGAACCTATGGATCAAATTATGGTTTAGAAAACATACCAAGATACATACAACAGAAAGGAATTGATATTAATATCAACGCTGGATCCTGGTTAGGTCAAGATAATGTAGCTAATAATGATTCTATTGCCAATCTAATCACAGAGACTAAACAGTATCCTAACATCAACTCGGTAACAGTTGGACACGAAACACAAAGCTTCAACTTAATCACAGAAAACGAACTTATTAATTATATAAATCATGTTAAGCAGAATGTGCATCCTGGCGTTACTGTAACAACTGGTGAAACTTGGTATGAGTGGACAAGACGGCCAGCTTTGGCTAATTCTGTCGATTATATTTCAGCTGATTTTTTTCCTTATTGGGACGCTGTTCGTATAGAAAATGCAATTAATTTTATTGATGAAAAGTATAAATATCTACAATACCTTTATCCTGAAAAAAGAATAGTTATTGGAGAGGCTGGTTGGCCATCATCCGGAGAAGCTTATGAAGGAGTTATCCCAAGCATAGAAAATCAAAAACGCTTTGTTGAAGAACTTGTGGTATGGGCTAATAAAAATCAAAATGACATATACTTACTTGAGGCTTTTGATCAGCCATATAAAGAAAAAAGTTATGGTACTGTCGCTGGATCTTCTGGAATTTATTATTCTAATCGCAATCCAAAACACCCTGGCCTTAGTTTGAAATAAACCTCTAGCTGTTAACTTAAAAATATGGGTAATGTCTATAGGCTATGTTAGTAATTTAATTGCCTTGCCAGTAAGAATTGCCAAACTAATTTTTTGATAAGCACTAGCCAACGTGCGAGCAAAAGTTGGTTGGGAAATATGCATTCTAGCCGCCGCTTCGGTTTGCTGTAAACCATCCTCTTCGTGTAGTTTTAGCGCCTCAACCTCGTCCGGAAATAAAGTAACTTCAGTAAGTTGTCTTAATGGCACCCCTTGAGGTTTAAAATAGCGCACACTAGGCGAAAAACTTAATCGCCTTGGTTTTTTTGGTCTGGGCATTAATTATATTTTAACTGTTTTGTTCGTCTTTTTCCTGAGGTTGGTTGGCCCCACGACCTTGTCCAAATCCTCTTCCCAAACCACGTCCCCGACCAAAGTCGGTTGATTTGGGTTTGTCTCCATTACAGTCACCCATTCCACGGCCAGTTTTTGGCCCTTTTCCTTGTGGACCGGTTCCATCAAATCTTGGCATTTTTTTGTTTCATCTCCTTTCTATATAATGAATATGTATTCATTATATAGCTAAACAATTGCCGTGTCAAGTTAGGTTTTTTAGCCGCATTCTGAATAGCCACAGCTATAACACTTCTTACAGCCCTCCTCATAAGCAAACGAAGCCACTCCGCATTGAGGACAAATATCAAAATTGCTCCGAGGCGCTTCGGCTTCCAAAGTTAGTAGTGACTCTTGTTTTGTTTCAGTAATTTTCTTAACTTCACCGTTGCCATTATTAACATTTAAGGCAAAGTGCTTGCCTAAAACCTTAGCAACAGCGTCAGGCAGAGAGCGAATTTTCTTGTCGCCAAAACCCAAAGTTTTGGCTCCACCAATGCCATTTAACTGTTCAATAACCAAGTTAAGCTTCTTCTTGCCAGATAAAGGTGAATTCAACCGCAAAAGAGTAGAGATTACTCTCCCTAAACCTTCCGCCATAGCAAAAACATCTGTTCCAGCTTTACCAATATTAACAAACACCTCAAACGGCTCTCCGTTCTCGTCGGTGTTAATGGTAATAAAAGCTCTGCCAACCGGAGTGTCTATTTGATAAGTAGCCCCCTTAATCATTACTGGCCGAGGCATAATTTCGTAGGACAGGGTTGGTTTTTGGCTGGCCGGTTCTTTTTTTGAAACATCAGACTCCCGAGACAACACTCCCGGGCGAGAACCGTCACGCATATAGGCAATTCCTTTTAAACCTAAATCATAAGCCAAGTTATAAACTTTCTTCACTTCCTCCACCGTATGCGAATTGGGAGCGTTTACCGTTTTGGAAATTGAAGCGTCCACATATTTTTGAATTACTGCCTGCACTTTAACATGGTCTTCGGGAGATAAATTGTTAGCAGTAACAAAATAGTCCGGTCGCTTAACTGCCTTAACTTCGCCGTTTACAATCCCCTGTTCTTTTAGCCACTGTGCATACAAAGGATGTCTGATAATATGCTCGCCTAACCGATCGCGTCTCACAAACTCAAACTCATAAACCGGTTCTATCCCCGAAGTAGTTCCGGCCATTAAAGAAGTAGAACCGGTTGGGGCCTGCATTAATAGTAGAGAGTTACGAATTCCTTGCTGACTAATTTTATTCTTAATTTTATCTGGTAGTAGTTGAATAAATTTTCCTTTTAGATATAACTTTTTATCAAATTTGGGGAAAAAGCCCTTCTCTTTTGCAAGGTCGGCCGAAGCTTCATAGGCCGCATCTCTAATAGTTCGGTAAATTTTGTCAACTAATTTTAGGGATTTTTCCGAACCATACCGGAGCTGCATTTTAATCAAAGTGTCTCCCAGTCCCATTGTCCCCAAACCGATTCGGCGCTCGCCCTCAAGTTGAATTTTTTTTATCCCTTCAAAAATATAAGTGTCACTTTGAACAACATTGTCTTGAAAACGAACTGCGGTTTTAACTGTCTCTTTTAATGTTTTAAAATCAAATTTTCCCGGTTTCTTAAAACCTTTTGGTTGTTTAACCAGGGCCGACAAATTAATTGAGCCAAGGTTGCAAACACCCCATGGTGGCAATCCTTCTTCGCCACAGTTTGAAACTAATAAACCATTAGCACTAAACTGATGGATGTCTTCAACTGTAATATCATAAACTTTTTCAGTGCTGTCTTTAACTAGCTTAGAAAAAGTGGCTTGGTATTCCTGCTGATAAGGGCCACGACGATAATTTGAAAGTAACCCTTCTAATTTTTCTTGTTTTTTTATTTGCAAAAAGCCAATTAGATTGGCATACAAAGAAAGATGATTTTTGGAAATTACAAGCTCGTGATAGGCTTGGCAAGGGTAAAGCTTATGACCACCCTTACCATTTGGCAAAAGCCTATTCATTGCCGGCCGCCTATTTTGATAAAGCTTGCTTACAATCCCCAAATTCAAAAGCAAGCGTTGTACATCAGTTAATAATGATAAACTTACTGAAGTTAAGCGAACACTCAATCCTTTACTATTAGTGCCAACCACAGTCCCATCAGCTGAAAATAAAGCTTTTAAAAACCCTGTTTGTAAAGCTTGGCTGCCTTCCCAAACATTTTCAGGAACTTGATATTTATTCTCGTGTGTTAAACCATAACGCTTAATAATACGGAAAAGCCGTACTGATTCTATTACCGCCTTATTTTCCGCCTCAACATATTGAGGCGCTATTTTGTACTCACGGCTAGTTAAGCCTTCTGAGGTTACCATTTGCTGTACAAAACTGGCAAATCGAGGAGCCAGCTCTCTTTTTTCTTCATGATAAAAATACAAAGCTGCCGTCTTTTTTTTCATGGCTCCATCACCAACTAACCAACCCAAAACTAAACCCTGCTCATAAGTCCCCTTTTGACCAAACTTACCGCCGTAAGAAAGCAAAATTTTCTCGCCTCTTTTCAAACTGCCCGCTGGTTTTTTCCCTTGTGTAGTATAAACTTCGTGATCTTTGGTTAATCTTAAGGTATAACCTTCTTTCGTTGTTAGTTTATAAACCGGCTTAATCCCTGTTAACTTAACCGCAGAAGATAAATAATCTTTGCCGTTAACCACAACCCGAAAAGGTAGTTGATTTTGATAAAGTTCACTAATAGTTTTTAGCCCTTTAGTTGTATTAACTAAAGTCTCGCCAGTAACACAGGGATTAACGCAGTTAATCCGATTCCAATACCAATTATTATGAAACTTATTGTAGCGCTCCATAAAAACCACCCCCGGCTCTGCACTTCTCCAGGCTGAGGCGGCAATCAAATCCCAAAGCTTTCTCGCTTTAATAGTTTTAGCAACTTCTACCTTGCCCCCTGCCTTTTGCCAGGCAACTAAATCACCATTCCATTCTTGATCATATTTTTTGCTTGTTACCACCGGGAAAACCAAATTCCAGTCTTTGTCTTTACGAACTGCTTCCATAAATTGGTCCGAAACTGCCACCGACAAATTGGCGCCATTAATTTTAGCTAAGTTCTGCTTAACAGTGATAAACTCCATAATGTCAGGATGCCAATCCCACAACATAAGCATTAAAGCCCCCCGGCGAGAGCCTCCTTGCTGAATAATATCTTTGGTAGCCACTGAAAACAATTCTGCCCAGTTTACCGGGCCAGACGAAAAACCATTTACTTTGCGAACTCTAAAGCCGCGAGGCCGCAAAGAGGAAATGTTAATACCCACTCCACCGCCATGAGCCATAATTTCAACCATTCTTTTTAAAGTTTCCAAAATTCCGTCGCGAGAATCTTTTGGTGAGGGAATAACAAAACAGTTGTAGTAGGTAACTTGATAGCCAGTTCCGGCGCCAGCCAAAATTCTGCCTCCGGGAACATATTTAAAGTCGGCCATTGCTTGATAAAACTTTTTCTCCCAAAAACGCTTTTTATTTTTTTCCTCAGCTTCAGCAACTCCTCGGGCTACTCTTCTCCACATCTGCTCCGGTTTATTTTCTAGCGGGCCTCCTTTTTTATCTTTGAGGGTGTATCTGTCTAAAAAAACCTTCTCTGCAATTCCTTTTAAAACCATAAGCTAAAAAATAAACTGTTAATTTTTTTATAGTAACTTCTTTATCTCTTTGGCAAAATCCTCAACATCAACAAAACGGCGAAACACCGAAGCAAAACGAATGTAAGCAATCTTGTCTAGTTTCTTTAGTTTGCGAGCCAATAGGTAGCCAATTTTTTTGCTTTCAACCTCCGTTGTTTCAAGTTTTTTTAGCTCTGCCTCAAGCTCATCAAGAATGTGCTCAATCTGTTCGTTAGTAACGGTAGTATTTTCGCTCGACTTTATCAAGCCGCCCTTGGCTTTATTGCGGTCGTATACCTGCCGAGTTTTATCTCTTTTGATAACAACAATAGGCAATTTATCAATTCTCTCGTAAGTTGTAAAACGCTTTTTGCACTTGCTGCATTCGCGCCGTCGGCGCAACGAACGACCTTCTTCCGCCACTCGCGTTTCAACTACTTCGTGGTCTACTGAGTTACAAAAGGGGCACTTCATATTTTTTTGTTAAACACTACTAATAGTGTGACACCTATTTTTAACACACTAGAAAAATAGAGTCAAGATGATTAAATAATGACTCACTATATCATTCGCTGGCAAAATATGAATCTAAAATTTGCTTAGCAATAGGGGCGGCAACATCTGATCCTTCTCCCCCATTCTCAACCAATACTGTTAGAGCAATCTCCGGACTATGTGCTGGCGCAAACACCGTGAACCATGCGTGCGGCAGGGCTCCGTTAGCAGTTGATTCTGCTGTTCCGGTTTTACATGCCACCGTCATTTTTTCCTGAGTAATTTTATAGTCAAAGAAAGGCCATCCGGTTCCTCCAGGTTGACAAGCTTCAATCATTCCTTGGGTAACTGTGTTTATATGCTCCTGATCTATTTCTAGATTATAGCAGTGCCCTAAATCATCGTTAGTAAAATGAAGATCACACTGATACCCATTCCCCGCAATGATAGCAATGGCTGTGTGAAGCTGAACCGGGTTAACTAATAAATAACCTTGGCCAATCGAAAGGTTAACAGTGTCTCCTAAATACCAAGGCTCCCCCAAGGTTTTTCTTTTCCAACTGTCGTTAGGTAATAAGCCTATAGCCTGAGGGAAATATTTTTCAAGAAACTGCTTTTTCAAACCAAAATTCTCCAACCAATGATTAATTTTGCTAATTCCCATCTCCACTCCCAGATGATAAAAGAAGATATCATTAGAGCGTTTAATTCCTTTAACAACATCAACCTCTCCTTCAGTTTTGCCATACTCCAAAAAATACCAATTACCAAACTCAACCCCACCGAGTTTAAAAATACCGTTGTCAGTATATTGAGTGTTTTTATCAATGATATTGCTTTGCAGAGCCCCAAGAGCAATTACTGGTTTTATCACCGAGCCCGGTGGGTAAAGACCCAAAGTAAGACGATTAAAAAGCGGCTTACTCTCATTTTGAGCTAGTCTCTCATACAAGTTGCCCTGGCTCATAATCTCATTATTGTCAAAACTCGGGCTAGAATAAAACAAAAAAACCTCACCAGTATTGGGGTTACTGGCAATCACTCCGCCTTTTAAACCCCGAAAAGCTTTCTCCGCAACTTGCTGCAATTTGAGCGAAATTGTCAACTGAATATTCTGTCCTTCTTTAGGGTTTTTTCTGGCTAACTCTCTAATTATTTTCCCACTAGCATCAACTTCATAAATTACCTCACCCGGTTTCCCCCGTAAAGAACACTCAAAATATTTCTCCAATGCAGTTTTGCCAATAAATTGGTTAGAAAGTGGTGGAGCCCCACAGGAATAATCTTGCAAATTTACAGCGTCTGGCAATGACAAGTATCCCAACAAATGAGCAGTGCTACGTGGATATAGATACCAGCGAAGATAGCCATATTTTTGCTGGTGTTTGTTAATAACTAATGGAACGCCCTCTCTATCAAGAAAAACTCCTCGGGGAGCGATAATTTTTTTTTGCTTAGTTTTATTGGCCTCAGACAATGAACGATAATATTTGTAACTAATTAAAGTTTTAGAAAAGAGATTTATGCCTAAAAAGAAGAAAATAAGCAATAACGCAAGATATATTGGAAATAACCTTTTCTCCTGCATTTGTTCTTTATAATTGAACATCAACTAAAAGCTGTAAACTAATCCTAGCTGGTTGTTAATTATATCAATATTAAAGCTCGTTAAGCTTGTATTGCGAGGGGCTTTGTTCTTGTTCAACCAAATCCAAAAATTGCTCTGTTGAAGACAATCTTTTGTGGCCAACAATTTTAGAGATATAAGCCAAGGGGACTCCTGCCGCTAGTTGGTGAGCAATAAAAGTATTTCTTAAATCGTTAACCTTAACGTTTTCAATCCCCACTTCACGAAAACAGCGATCCATAATGTTGCGAATGTTTCTGATTAGCAGTGGTTTCTCGTTTTTGGTAATAAATAAATGCTCTTCGTCAGCGTCAGCACGAACAGACAAGTAATCCTGTATCGCCTTTTTAAGCAGTTTGTTAAGAGGAATTCGCCTCTCTTGGTTTTTATTATAGCCGGAAATAATTATTTCTTTATCGGTAATATCATTCAAACGCAAAGCGGCAAGCTCACCAATTCGCATCCCTGTTTGCAAAAAAAGTTCAATAATAGCGTAGGTTCGCTTGTCTTGGCGGGCAAAATCCCGCAAGGCCCGATACTCTAGCCGGCTCAAAACCCTAGGCTTAGTATTTTGAAATCTGGGATGCGCCACATCCAAAGCAGGATTAATAGTGACAATCCCCTCTTGTTTTAACACACGATAAAAAGTACGAATCGAATTTAGTTTTCGAGAAGCACTTTTTTTTGTATAGTTCTCGGCAATAAGGCTACTAATGAACTCCGAAATCAACTCTTTTTTCACTTCACTGATATTGGTTATTTGTTTTTTTGCCAAAAAACCTAAAAATTGCTCAATGTCTTTTTTATAAGCAATAATTGTATAGCGTGATTTGCCTTTTTGCTTCAGGTTTGTTATAAATTTGTTCAGGTAGTCACCAAACATTATGTCATTAGTTTGCATATGTCCTATAATATCAAGTTAAAAACTAAAAAGCAAGATAATTCAGGAGTACTGTTTACAGTTATAACCGCTTTTTTTACTTTGGCACTTTTAGTTAATTTTGTAAAACTAACACGAGAGTATGTAGTTAAAAAAAATGTTTTAAGAGAAAACGAAAAAGATTTACTAAAAGCACAGAAAGAGCAGAGCAATCTAAAACTCAGTATTAAAAAAAACCAATCTCAAGACTATATCGAAGAACAAGCTCGCAAATTAACTTTATCAAAAGCCAATGAGACGGTAGTGATAATGGCGTCACCAGAACCACAGGCTAGAAAAGAGCCTAATAAAAAACCAAAGATTGCCAATTATAAGTTATGGTTACAACTGTTTATTAAGTGATGAAAATAACTACCAAGCGTGGCGACACTGGAAAAACCGATTTGTCTGGCGGGATAAGAGTACCAAAAAGCCATTTCGTTATTGAAATAATCGGGCAACTGGACCACTTGCAGGCAGTTATAGGGCTTTTTAAGACCAAAATCAAAAAAAGACAATTATTAGCAGAGCTTACCGCTATCCAAAGTTTTCTTTATAGTACAATGGCTCATTTAGCTAATGCCAAGGCCCTAAGCTCTCAAGA
Source organism: uncultured Gammaproteobacteria bacterium (assembly GCA_964515585.1). Classification (GTDB taxonomy): domain Bacteria; phylum Patescibacteriota; class Microgenomatia; order UBA1406; family UBA1406; genus UBA1406. The sequence continues at coordinate 11,758 of CAZEVA010000038.1, forward strand.
ATATTCAGTAAAACTAAGAGAAATTGAAACTTGGCAAGAGTGTTGGATCAAGAAAAAAAAGATAAAAAACAAATTTGTTATTCCAGGAAATAACCAAGCCGAAGCCTGGGCAAATCTGTGCCGCACTCAAACTCGTTTAGTAGAACAGCTATTATCTAAACATAAACAAAAAAAACTAATCCCCTATTACAACCGCCTTTCAGATTATTTTTTTGTGGTAAGCCAGTTTTTGTTATCATAAGAAAATGAGAAAAGAAGTTTCAGCCGGCGGGCTAGTGTTTAAGAAAGTTAACAACAAATGGCAAGTTTTGTTAGTAAGACATGCCGGAACAGACTATTGGGGATTTCCCAAAGGCTTAGTTGGCGACTTTAAAAAAGGCGAGTTGCCAGAAAAAGCGGCTTTGCGCGAAGTCGAGGAAGAAGGTGGAGTAAAAGCAAAAATTATTGCTCCCCTACCCAAACCTACTCGCTACCATACGAGTTGGCGAGGGGAATTGATTGACAAAACCGTTCACTATTTTGTAATGAAATACCTGTCTGGCAACCCCGATGACCACGACCATGAAATCAGTGAGGCTCGCTTTATGAGTCTTGAAGAAGCAAAACAAACACTCACCTACAAAAACGATCTGGAAAACCTCAAACAGGCTCTCCCCTTCCTCCCCCGCACATCGGGAGTGCGTTAGGTTGTTGTAGTGCTCCTGCTTGGGATCGAACCAAGGACCCCCAAATTATAAGTTTGGTGCTCTGCCACTGAGCTACAGGAGCAATAAGTAGTTGTGCCCTCTAGGCGAATCGAACGCCTATCAGCGGTTCCGGAAACCGCTACTCTATCCATTAAGCTAAGAGGGCTTTCTTTTTAAATTGATTATATTATACCGCTTTAGTAACAAAACGTTCCAAATCGGGGATGGAATAAAAGTAACAACTCTAATTACTGCGAAACAAGAAAAAGAGCGGTACCCCAAGAGCTTTAGCAATATAATACAAAGTCCTAATAGAGGGATTAGTTTGGCCATTTT
>CAZEVA010000039.1:0-9867 GCA_964515585.1 uncultured Gammaproteobacteria bacterium
CAGTAATTGCTCTTTCCCAACTGTCACGGGCGGTGGAGCAAAGAGGGGAGAAAAGGCCGCAGTTAGCCGATTTGCGCGACTCAGGCGCCATTGAGCAAGACGCGGACATTGTCATGTTTTTATACAGAGTGGAGGAGGATGACGAACTTTTACCCGAAGGCAAGCGGACAATAAAATGCTCTTTAGCTAAACATCGTTCCGGGCCCACAGGCGACTTTGATTTTATTTTCAAGGCTAACGAACTGAAATTCTATGAAATAGAAGCCCGAGAAGAAGGATTGGTATAATTAGAAAGTATTAATGCCAGGGTGGCGGAATTGGCAGACGCGCAGGATTTAGGATCCTGTGGCCCTATGGGCTGTAAGGGTTCAAGTCCCTTCCCTGGCACAAAAATATGATAAACAATTTTTTAGGCTCACTTTTAGGATTAAATTTTTATGTTTACGGCTTAGGGGTGTTTTTAACCTTGGTGCTTTTTTTATTTTTGTTTTGGCGCCTGCTTCGAAAAACCGCTCTTAACGAGGAAAAGATGATGGACGCTCTTTTTGCCGCCGGCATTTTTGCTCTTGTGTTTGGTCGAGCGGCTTACGTTGCTACTCATTATCAATTTTTTAAAGGAAGCTGGCTTAGCCCATTTTTGCTGGTGAACTATCCCGGAGTGAATGAATTTTTCTTTTGGCTCTCTTTCCTGGTTTATTGGCTTATCTATACTGCCAGAAAGAAGATTACTTTGGGGCAGTTGGTAAAAGTACTGATGCCGCCTATTGTTTTTAGTAAACTCCTTTTGTCGCTTTTTTCGTTAATAAAAGAACCAAATTTGGCTTTAATGCTAGAGCTGGCAATTTTACCGCTCCTAATTGCCATATATTTGGCTGTTAACAAGTTTGCAGTTAACAAGTCACCGTTTAAGGATAATCCTTGGCTAAGCTTGGTTTTGTATCTAGCTATTCCCAATTTTGTGATTGACTTTTTTAAAGACGACAAGGTATACTTTCTGGGACAAAAATTAGTAAGTTTTGATCAGAGTTTGTTTGCTACTGCAGCGCTGGCAGTAGTGATAGCTACCTTGATAAAACAATATAAAAAGAAATAAAAAATGGAACAAAAATATCCAAAACGGCTGCTTGCCAAAATAAAAACTTATTTTGAGAAGGAGAAGAAACACTTGATTAAGCGGCTAGCTCAAATTGACGAAGCCGATCCCTTTAAAGATCCAGACCACACTAATGACAATGCTGATATTGGCGTGGAAGTTCGGGAGGAAATGGCTCACCAGCAGTCACAGGGCAATAGAGAGCAGATAAGAAAGAGGTTGAAAGAGATTGAAGACGCTTTGTTGCGTATTGAAAAGGAAACTTTTGGCTTTTGCACTAAGTGTGGTAAGATGATTGATACCGATAGATTATCCTCAAACCCGTTAGCCAGCCTTTGTATTGATTGCGCAGAGTGATTGCCGAAGCCTAATTTTTCGGCTATAATGAACTAATGTTGCCATACCATTTTAGTCTTTTGGTTCTTGCGGCAATTTTATTAATGGCGCTTTTGGCCTCACTTTTAGCCGCCAAGATGCAAAAATCCAGCTTGGTTTTTTATGTTCTTTTGGGAGTGTTGGTGGGGAAGCTTTTCTTGGGGAGTGAGTCAATTAAGGGCTTTGTGGAAATTCTTTCCAGTCTTGGCCTTTCTATCCTTTTGTTTACTATTGGTTTAGAGTTGCCAATAAAACAGCTTTGGCGTTCGGGAAGATTGTTAGTGGTGGGTTCACTGGCTCAGGTAGGACTAACTGCCCTTTTTTTAACTGTACCGCTGTTTTTTCTTTTTGGCAATTTTGGTGTTAGTTTTTTAATTGCTTTGGCACTATCAATGTCTTCAACGGCGGTGGTTGCCAAACTACTGCAATCAAAAGCAGAAGACAGCTCACTTTCCGGAGAAATTACTACTTCTATTTTAATCTTTCAGGATTTAGTTTCAGTGGCCTTAATTACGCTTCTAACTTTTTTGGTTAAGGCAGACTCTGGTCCTCTGGGGCTAACAGTTCTTTTTCTTCAAAAAATACTAGTAGTGGCGTTAATTTTTACCGGCCTAACTTGGATAATTAATCTGGTTTTCGACAGATTCCGTCTTAATCGAGAAGAGCTATCACTTTTTACTTTTGCGGCAATGTTTCTCACTATTGGCTTGTTTGGCTGGCTTAGCATTCCCGAAACTACGGCTGGTTTTATTGTTGGAGTGTTGCTAGCGGGCCGTTATGAACAACACGAAATCTTTTCTCAAGTAAGAGTGTTTCGTGATATCTTATTGGTGTTTTTCTTTTTCTTTTTGGGAACTTATATTCAAGACCTTAATTTGGGGATTTTGTTTTGGTCTTTGCCGCTTTCGCTTCTCTTTATGCTAATAAAGTTTTTGGTTTTGTTTACTATCTTTATAGTTTTAGGCCTGCATCGTAAAACCTCTTTTTGGATTAGTTTTGACTTAATGCAAAGCGGAGAGTTTGCCTTTATTCTACTAACAGTTATGAATCAAGGAGGCCTGCTGGAAGGGCAAACCTACCAGCTTTTGATAATGATAATTATCTGGAGCTTATTAATTTTTAGTAGTTTGTATCAAGCAAAAATTAAATTCTATCGTCGGCTGGAACAAATAATTAATCAGTTTTTGCCTTGTCTAAATAACTTTTCTGGAGAGAGAGCAAAGTTAAAATTTGACCAACTAAAACTTCGGGATCATATTGTTTTGTGCGGATATGGCCGAGTAGGCGGCTATGTTGGCCATGGCCTGGTTTTGAGCGGTTTGCCTTTAGTGGTTATTGATACTGACGTTACCCAAATAAAAAAGCTCTTGGCAAGAGGTGTGAGCGCAATTTATGGTGACGCAACTGAAGCGGAAATTCTTGATTATGCTCAGGTTGACCGAGCCAAATTTTTAGTGGTGGCTGTGCCATCGGCGCTCGAACAAGAACAGATAATTTTTGCGGCCAAGAAACTAAACCCCAAAATCCAAATTCTTACCAGAACTCACCTTAGCACAAACTTACGCCATTTTAAGAGCTTGGGCGTAACTCAAGTTATTCAGCCCGAGTTTGAAGCCGCTATTACTTTATTAAAAAAACTACTCAAGCTCTATAACTTTGATAAAACTGAGATTAGCAAACGAACACAATATTTAAAAATGGAGCATGGGATCAAGAGCTAAATCGGTTTTTCTCAATAAGGTGGTGGTTGGCTTAGTACTGGCTTTGTTAGTTAGTCTTTATCTTTATCACCAATGGGCCAACTCAGTAATTATGCGCGAAAAGGACAGGATAAACATTGCTGTTTTTGCTAAAACCCCTTTTGTTTACTCCTATAACGTTGCCAAAAAAATGGCAGTAGTAGTTTATTTTAACCCTAATTATTTAGTTGAGGTACCTGGTGGTTATAGTTGGTACAAGGTTGGGAGCCTAAATTTATTAGGCAAAATTGAAAATAAACGAGGGGAGATTCTTAAGCAGGCTTTTGCAGAACTGGTTGGCGTGCCTATTGACTTTGTTTATTATCCTAAAAAAGCAGTAGTTGTTGAGGAACAGCCCCCTCCTTTTGAAAAATATTTTTCTCAACTAACTCAGAAAACTCTTTTTGGTAGCCAGTACCAGCATTCGGCTAAAAATCTTTTTGATAGTTTGCTAATTAGGCACCAATTTAGGGTAAGAGGTGAACGAATAGTGTTTGTGGACACTGCCGAACTGGCAGTTAAAGAACAAAATCGCTGGCGCTATTTTGCCGATAAGCTAGATGTTAAACTAAAGGGCATGTTTTATTATGAATCCTTCTTACAGCAACTGCCAAAAGCCCGAATTTATACTTCTGTAAATAAATTTTCAGAGGCCCAGCTGGTTTTACGACGCCTAGAGGGAATGGGAGTAAAGGTTATAGATATTCAAACAAAAAGTAATCATAAAAGTAAGCAGTGTTTGCTTCTGGGCAGTAGGGAACAGAAAGAAATCTTAAAAAAAATTGCTCGGTTGTTTAACTGCCAAACCAAAGAGCAGTCGTCGTCGATAATTAGTTATACTTTATAAATAATGTTAGTTTTAACAGTGTTAATTTTGATAATTTCATTCTTTTTGGCCCTTTGGTCGGTGATTAATGAGCATAGTGATCAGGACTTGGCTCGGCTGGCAGAGAAGTATCGCCAAAATAAAATTAAGGGAACAATCATGATAGAGAAGGGGAAAGAGCCAAAACACTACTCTTCGTATTCCTGATAGGTTTCTTTGTCGTCGTCATCATCTTCGTCTTCCTCATCTTCGTCTTCTTTGTTTTCTTGGAAAGTTTCCTCAGGAGAGATAATTACCTTTTCGTCGTCTAAATCAATCCCTTCATCTTCTAGTTTTGGCTTGGGCCATTCATCGTCGTCAATTTGCAGTTGACTATCTTCGGTTATAAAACTGGAAACATGGCGAAATTTTTTAGGTTTAGTAATCTCTTTTATAAAAGCCTTAACCTCATTTTTGTCTATTGAAAAGATATAACACTCATAAACACCTTTTTCGTTGGTAAAGTTTATCAGGCGTTTGGAAATGTCGTCTGGCAAACAACCAATAAAATTATTTTCAATGTCTCGCAGTTCTAGGCGGCGCTTTCGAAAACGTAGAAACACCTGTTCACCAATTTTTAGTAATCCCAAATGTTCGGGTTTGCCAATGTTGGATAGCCGAACAATTTTAGTTTTACCAGGTTCTTCAATTAAGTCGGAAATAGCGACAACCTTTGTTTTTGGCCTTTGGCTTATTGGTTTTAAATCATTTTTATTACCAAAGCTATTTAATAATGCCAACCTTTTTTTGGCTAAGGCGTTATTGGGGTCAATTTGCAGAGTGTGGCGATAATGTTTGCGAGCTTCTGCCAGTGAACCAATTTGCCAGTAGGCGTGAGCCAACTGCATTAGCGAATCAACATCTTCCGCATTTTCAGCTAATATCTCTTGGTTTAGTTTAATAGCTTCTTCATAATTGCCGCATACAGCTTCATCAATGGCGCGGGCTTTGAGTCGTTCTAAATCGAGGTTGGTCATTTCAACCCTAAAGTATAACTGCTAACGATAAAAAGTCAAGTTTATATGCTATACTTTACTCGATGTCAGGTCATTCACATTGGTCAACCATCAAGCGAAAAAAACAAGCTAACGACCAACAAAAGGGAAGAGAATTTTCGCGAGCCAGCCGTGAAATAATGTTGGCAATTGTTAGCGGAAACAATATTACTGATCCGGAAAAAAATGTTCGTCTGCGTGCGGCTATCTATAGGGCCAAAGAAGTAAATATGCCTAAGGAGAATATTAAGCGCCTGCTCACTCGAGTAGAAGAGCGGGCCAGCCAAGTAACTGAGGCGGCTTTTGAGGCTTTGGGGCCAGAAAATACTAGCTTAATTATTACGGTTGGTACTGATAATTTACGACGAACACAAACGGATGTAAAAATTGCCCTTGATAAGCTTGGCTGTAAATTAGTAGAAAAAGGGGCGGTGATGTATCAGTTTGATTTATTAACTATGTTTACTGTGGCTAATCGGCCGGAAAATGAAGTTCTTAACTTAATTGAGGCTCTTGGAGCTATTGATTTTAGTAAAAAGAATAACACTTATTATATCTACACTTCAAGGGATCAATTTAATGAGGCTTGGCAGAAGGCTAGGGAACTGGGTTTTGCCAAGGCCCCGGAATTGGTATACAAACCAAAAACCTTGGTTAAACTAAGCGAAGCGGGGAGAAAGAAGCTTTCAAATTTAATTGAAAAAATATACGAGATTGAGGAAATTCAGGGTATTTATTGTTCTGGAGAAGAATATGTTGATAAAGAAACCCAGTAGTTACTTAATCAAAATTGACAAACGTCAGCGCCTATTAATGGCAGTGGCGATGGTGATATTAGCTAACTTTTTTATTATTTTATTTCCGCTTCAAACTGCGGTTTATTTTCTCCCGGTTAACGCTATAGTTGTTTATCTGGCAACCTATCTGGCAGTTTTGGAGGATATTGAACATATCGAATGGGTAGTTCTCTTTATTTTGCCGATATACTTTGCCACCAGCGTGCTCTTATTTTATTATCTTCTGCCGGTTCGCTGGCTTACACGGATCCCGTTTTTAGCTGTTTTAGGAGTAGGGATGTATGCTTCGATGTTAAGCGTGAACATTTTTAATGTTGGGGTAGAGAGGTCACTACCTCTTTATCGAGCCGCTTATTCTGTCTCGAACTTCTTGAGCCTACTGTCTTTTTTTCTTCTCTATACTGTTTTATATTCATTCAGACTGCATTTTCTTTTAAATACTTTTATTGGAGTATTACTATCTTGGCCGCTCTTGTTTCATAGTGTTTGGTCGGTTAACCCAAAGTCTGTTCTAGAAGAACGGGTATATAAATTTGCAACCATTAACTCGGTTCTTCTGGGCGGGGGGATTTTGATCCTAAACTTTGTACCGATAAAGCCTAATATCTTTGCTCTTTATACTGTTGCTATTTCCTATCTTCTTTTGGGTGTCACCCAAGAGATAATGGCCGACACGGTTTTTAAGGAGCGAATTCGTGAATATTTAATAGTTTTTTCCTTACTAACAGCACTGGTACTGGCAACAGCAACTTGGGGTTAGCTATTTTTTTAGTTATCAGAAACTCGGGGAGAGGGGAGAGAGAACTAAGTAGTATCCTATAATAATATATATTATATCCTATAATATTCACGTTCGTGAGTCGGTAATGTGGAAAAGTATCTGTTATTTGCAGATTGGTATAACAAGCAATAATTAAAATCGGATTAGCATAATAGGCCAAACTAAGCACCTACCGAAAAGGAAGCTAGAGCGAATTCCCGAATAAATTAATCGATTAGATTATCATTATGCGCTAAACTAAACATATGATTAGAACTGGGTTTTTCTCCCAGGGAAGAGGTCTTATTAATGTTACAAACTGTTTTTTTATTTAACTATGAAGGTAGGGTTAGTTCCTTTAATCTTTGTTAATGGGTTCTATACCCACTTCTTTTATGGATGCATCTGAAATTAGTAGAAATATGCCTGCAGACGCTTGTAAGTAGAGAAATAGATAATGTCGTATAATATATCTTTAACGACATTCTGGAGGCGGCTTTGCGGGGGGAGTAGTTTTTTTACTGATACATTAGTCATTGATTTATTTTGTTTTTTTTAAATATTTTGAAAAAACAATTAGATTAACCCCTCTCTATTATCTTCGACCTAATTGTTGCTACTTTTAGCGTTCTAAAAAAAAGTAGTTTTTGGTAATTTAGCCACCCCCCCTCTTCCCTGCTTCCTTTTTAAGCGGGGATAGGTTAAAATTGCCTTATGGAGCAAGCAAAACTTCCAATTTATTTTATTAAGCTTGGTGGTAGTTTGTTTACTAATAAGAGGGTGCCTGATTCTTTTGATAAACCGGTTCTGCAGAGATTATTTTCAGAGCTGTCTAAATTTTATCATCCTCAGCACCACCGGCTGATTTTAGGAAATGGAGCAGGGGGCACTACTCACTATTTGGCTAAAAAGTATCGAACCATGAATGGTTTTAGTGAGAACGATAGCTATAAATTAAGGGGCGCTTGTTTGGTTAAGGAGTCGGCGGTTAGACATCATGCTTTAATTAATCGCCTCGGTATTGAGGCCGGTTTACCGCTTTTTTCTTTTTCGGCCTCAAGCCTCATGGCTGTTGATGCAGTAGGTGAGGAGCAAACATTTTTCACTTCTCTACTCTACTGCCTGCAAAACAAAATGATCCCTCATTTTTATGGTGATGTTATTTTAAATAACACCCTTAAAACTACAATTTTTTCAACCGAAAAAATATTCAAACATTTAGTTATTTTTTTGCATAAAAATGGCTACAGAGATTTGCGGATTTTTTTCTTGGGAGACACTAATGGCGTTCTAAACGAAAACGGGCAAACGGTTCCTGAAATTAGCCCCTTAGGTTTTCAAAGCTTAAGGCAGACTATTGGTAAAAGCAGTGGGCATGATGTTACCGGCGGGATGCGGCAGAAAGTAGAGTTGGGGCTGGGCCTGGCAGGCTGTGGGGCTAAAGTGTATGTTGCCGGCGGTAAACAATTTAACGCGGCAACACTACTCCAGCCGCAAAAAAACCGTTTTTTAACCAGAATTGTTTCCTAAGTTAAAGCAGTTTGAATTTAGTATTATTTGTATAATGAAAGCACTATGATTTTAACTTTCCGAAAAACTCACCAAAACGACAACCTAGCTGAGGTTAGTAAATTACGCCAAGGAGACTGGGTAAATGTTGTTGCCCCAAATGATGAAGAGATCAAAGCCCTAACAACCGAAAATCAGATTCCGGCCGAATTTATTCATGCCGCTCTTGACCCAAAAGAGCGCTCCAGATTTGACACTTATAAGGACTGGAAGCTGATAATTATTCGGGTGCCGCTTAAATTAGAAGGGAAATATCATATTATCCCGGTGGGTGTGATTGTTAATAAATACAACATTTTTACTGTTTGTGCTGAAGCTAGCGAAGTAATCAACTACTTTTTAACCACAAAAATGCCCGGTTTTTACACCAGTAAAAGAGTGCGATTTTTACTTTACTTAATTAAAATTGCCAATAAGTATTTTGATAAATATGTTGAGGAATTGCAAGAATTAACAACCAAAACCGAACATCGCCTAATGCATTCACAGGCCAACTCCGAAGTAATTGCTTTTTTGGAAACTCAAAAAACGATTACTTATTTTCATTCGGCACTAGTCAATAACGGCATGCTTTTTGAAAAAATTACAGTTAACAAAAAACTCAATTTTTATGAAGAAGACAAAGAGATTATGGAAGACATGATTATTGAAAATAAAGAACTATCAGAAACCGTTAATATTTTTATGAATAATCTAAACAGTACTATGGATGCTTATGCCTCAGTGATTTCCAACAACCTAAATATCACTATGAAATTCCTAACTTCGCTGACGATAATCCTCAACCTGCCAAATATCATTACCTCTTTTTATGGAATGAATGTGAAACTGCCACTGGCAAACAATCCCCTCGCCTACCTGATTATTTTTTTTATCAGCCTACTTTTAATTGCTTTTTCACTGTACTTTTTTTTCAAAAGGCGCTGGCTTTAGAATTTTTATTCTCCAAACTTACTTATTGCCGCTGTGGTATTTTTCGTGAATTTGGCGAAGCTGAGGGTTGGTAACGTGAGTATATATTTGGGTGGTGGCGATATTTTTGTGCCCTAGCATTTCCTGCACTGAACGCAAATCGGCGCCATGGGTAAGAAGATCGGTAGCAAAACTATGCCGCAGAACATGGGGGGTAATTTTGCGAGTGATGCCGGCCTTGCGGCGATAATTCTCAATTAACCTTTCGATTTGTCGAGCCGATAGCCTTAGTTCTTCCGGGGTTTTGGCGGCCTTGCCTCGATAGCGTATAAAAACTGCCGGTGACTGGTCGTGACGAATTTGGAAATATTTTTCCAGCCATTCTATTGCTCGCCGAGACAAAAACACCACCCTGGCTTTGCCGCCTTTACCAATTACTCCAAACTCGCCTTTTTTTACATTAACCTGGTCGCGGTTGAGGCCGGACAGCTCAGAAACTCTTAGGCCCGTTGAAAATAAAACCTCCATAATAGTGCGATCGCGAATGCCGATTTTGGTGCGAGTATTAACAGCTTTAAACAGTAGTTCAAGGTCGCCTGAAGCCAAAAAACGAATTTCGCGGTCGCGAGTTTTACCAAGTTCTATTTTCTCGGGGGAAACCACATCAATCTCTTGTTTAATAAGATATCTCAGCATCGAGCGGATAGCAATTAGAAAATAATTCTGTGATTGACGCTTGAGTGGCCCTTTGTAAGGATTAAG
>CAZEVA010000040.1:0-13837 GCA_964515585.1 uncultured Gammaproteobacteria bacterium
ACCTTTATTTCCATTCTTTTGCATTCGTCTAATATCTGAACAATCTTTTCCTCCCGAGCACTGCCGGTAGCATGCTCTAATTCGGCAGTTAAAAGAGCAGTCATAAATTCAACCGGATAATGAGCTTTAACATAAGCCGTCCAGTAGCTTATAGTAGCATAGGAAGCAGAATGAGCCTTGTTAAAGCCATAAGCGGCAAACTTCTCAATAAACTGATACAGTTGCTGAGCAATTCTATTAGAGTAACCTTTGGCTAAACAACCCTCAATAAATTTCTTTTCGCCTTTTTTCATTAACTCTTTTTTCTTTTTTCCCATAGCCATTCGTAAAAGATCGGCCTCAGTCATGGTAAAACCGGCAATTTTGTGGGCAATTTCGGTTACCTGCTCTTGATAAACCAAAATACCATAGGTTTCCGCTAAAATGGGTTTTAAGTCTTGATGCAAATAGTGAATTTTGGCAGGGTTTTTTTTGCCTTCAATAAATTGAGGAATAAGAGCCATCGGACCAGGCCTAAATAAGGCAACCATAGCCGAAATATCTGAAAACTGATTGGGCTTCAGATCTTTGGCCAAACGTTGCATTCCGCGAGACTCAAGCTGAAAAACACCAATAGTGAATCCAGAGGCAATTAAATCATAGGTGGGTTTATCGTTTAAAACCAGTTTACTAAGATTAACTGTTTTTTGCTTATAGCTGTTAACATACTCCAGCGCTTTCCCTAAAATACTTAAGTTGCGAAGACCCAAAAAGTCAAATTTTAATAGGCCAATAGCCTTGTTATCTGAAACAGCGTTTAAATCCAAACAGTACATATCGTATTGGGTTATGGTTTTGCCGCCTCTTGCCTCTTTTTGAACCGGAGTGTAGTGAGTTAATTTCTTATCAGCAACCACTACTCCGGCGGCATGCACCGAAGAGTGTCTAACTAAGCCTTCTAGCTTCTTGGAAACATCGATAAGGTGCCGCACTTCTTTATCTGTTTTATACAACTGTGCCAATTCCGGAGATTCCTGAAGAGCTTCGTCGAGACAAGGGTTAAAACCCTGCTTGCCAGGAGGAATAAGTTTGGCAATTCGGTCACCTTGAGTATAAGACCATCCTAGCGCCCGAGCCACGTCTCGAAGTACCATTCGAGCTTCCATTGTTCCAAAAGTGATAATCTGGGCCACTTTATCAGCTCCGTATTTGTCCATAACATAGCGCACCACCCGATCCCGTTTATCGTCGGCAAAGTCAATATCAATGTCTGGCGGCGTAGGCCTATCTGCATTCAAAAAACGTTCAAAGGGTAAATTATGAAGAAGCGGATCCAAATCTGTAATCCCTAAAATATAGGCCACTATTGACCCCGCGGCACTGCCACGACCAGGACCAACAATAATCCCTTCTTTCTTGGCCCAATTAACAAAATCCTGAACAATTAAAAAATACGTTGCATAGCCTTTTTTGGTAATAATCTCGGTTTCATAGGCAATTCGTTGTTTAATTACATCATTTGTTCTTGGATAACGATGCGACAGTTTCGACAAGGTAAGCTCACTTAAATATTCCTCGGCCGACTTACCTTTGGGAACTTCATAAAGCGGCAGTACCCATTGCCCATGGGGAATTTCAAGATTACAGCGGTTAGCAATTTTAATTGTGTTTGCTATAGCCTCAGGATAATCTAAGAACTGTCCTTTCATCTCTTCTTTAGTTTTAAGATAGTAGTCGGGAACGTTAATCATTGAAAAAGGTCGGTTTTTTTCTATAATCGTTCGCCTGGTTTGAATGCAAAGCAGAACTTCTTGGGCATAGGCGTCATCTTTATCCAAATAATGAACATCGTTGGTGGCAACCAGGCCAATGCCATGCTTTTGCGCCAATTTTACTAACTGCTTATTCAGGTTTTCCAACTCTTCTATTTGAGGGTGGCGCTGTAGTTCGATATAGAAATCGTCCTGAGAGAAAGTGGCTTGTAGTTTTTTTACCCAGCTTTCCGCTTTCTTGGTTTCTTGCTTTAATAACGACTGGCTAATAATTCCTTGCATACAACCAGACAAAGCAATTAGGCCTTCGCTGTGCTCTCTAAGAAGCTCAAGATCAATTCGGGGGCGATAATGATGACCTTCAATAAAAGCATGGCTCACCAACTTCATTAAGTTGCGATAGCCAACTAAATTTTTTGCTAAAAGAACCAAGTGATATTGGTCGGCTCCCATTTTGGCTTGTTTGTCAAATCGGGAATGCTCGGCCATATAAACCTCACAGCCAATTATTGGCTTTATTCCCAACTCTTTTGCTTTAAGATAGAACTTGAAAGCCCCATACATTGCTCCATGGTCAGTGAGGGCAATAGCCTGATAATTCAACTGTTTTGCCTTCTCGAGTAACTTATCTAATTTAGCAGCGCCGTCAAGCAAAGAAAACTCGGAGTGTACATGTAGATGAACAAAATCACTTTCCATTGGAAATAATTATATAATTTTAAGAAGTTATTGACATTACTTGTTATTCTTGACACAATTTAAGAAATGAAGGAAGACAGAGTTGTTAGAGTAGAAATTACCGGCAAAACTATTTTGTTTACTGTGGCGGTAATACTTTTTTTGTTTTTTATTAGGAGTCTGACTGATTTATTTCTTAATCTTTTTATTGCTTTTATTCTGATGTCTGCCTTAAAACCAGTTGTTGATTGGTTTGAAAATAAAAAGTTGCCTCGGCCGGTCGCTTCTGTTTTTACAATTGTTTTTTGTTTGTTAGCAATTTTTTTGGTTTTTTATTTTGTTTTGCCTCCTTTAGTTACTCAATCGGTTGATTTTCTTGTTTATCTTTCAAGGCAATTTATCTTAGTTATTAGCCAACTTGATCGCCAGCTCACAGTTAGGGACTTTATTAATCTCCCTGCTCTAACTCAACAAATTCCCAGTTTTACTGCCATCGTAAGTCGAGCTTTTATGGGTTTTTTTACTAATCTTTTTAATTTATTAACCATATTCTTCTTTACCCTGTATTTTCTTTTGGGGATTAATCAGTTAGATAGGTTAGTCAGGCGTTTTTTAGGCAAAAATCAAGCTAATTTTGTTAGTGCTACGTTGCGTGGAGTTGAGAAACAGTTAGGTTTATGGGTGCGCGCTGAGCTGGTTTTGATGCTTATTATTGGTATATTTTCTTATATTGGCTTAACTTTTCTGGGCGTCAAGTACGCTTTGCCTTTGGCAGTTATTGCCGGAATTTTAGAGGTTTTTCCTATTGTTGGGCCGGTTATTTCAGCTATTCCGGCTTTTATAGTTGGAGCCACCTCCTCATGGATACTGGGGGCCGCAACAATTGTTTTATATACTCTTATTCAGCAGTTAGAAAACAACCTTATTGTTCCTCTAGTGATGAAAAAGGCTGTTGGTATTCCCCCCTTAGCTGTATTAATTTCGTTGATAGTTGGCCAAAAAATCGCTGGCTTTTTCGGAATAGTGCTGGCTGTCCCTTTTGTTGCCGGAGCAGTAATTATCGTTAAAGAAATTCTAAAATACCGAGAAACTAATTTGTAAACAAATTCCATCCCCGAATTGGAACAAAAAAATTGAGGTGTTTTAATTGTTCTGTTGCTCCGAATCACCCCCGGGGTGATGTTTAGGAAGTGGTGTCGGGGAGAGGACTTGAACCTCCACGGCCCTACGGGCCACTAGCCCCTCAAGCTAGCGCGTCTACCATTCCGCCACCCCGACAATTTATTTTTTTGGCAAATAACTAGAAAGGATTTTGATTTCCGCCTCGCTTTTTTGAACCAAGTCTTTTCTGTTTCCTTTGGCAAACATCTCTTTGGCCTTGCCAATAAGTTTGATTTGCTTGGCTATTAAAGAAATAATCTTATCGTCATCAAGCTCCTCTTGAATATCTATTTCCTTGTTTCGCAACTCCGCCATTAAACTCCGCAAGATAAGAAGCTTTGCTTCGTCACGGCTTTTCATAGCAGTAATTAGGTCATTTCTAAGCTGTTGTTTTAGCATTGTCGTCATTATACCATTCTCACTTTTAAAACGGCAGTGTATTCTCCTTTATTTTTTATGCTTTCAAGATCTGTTTTATCAGCTTCAAGCCATAGTAACTCTTGATGTTTTTTGGTTAACTCACGCCCCAAAAATAACTGAGAATTAGGAAACAACTCAAACACCATAGTAACGGTTTTTTTTATTCGTTGCGGGCTTTCAAAAAAAACAATATTAACTGACCGAGCCAATTTTTTATTAACTGCGGCTAAAAGTGCCGTAAATTTTTTATCAGGCTTTTTGGGAAGAAAGCCCATAAATATAGATAAATCTGATTCAAAACCAGATAAGCTCAGCGCCGTAGTTAAGGCACTAGGGCCAGGTATAGCTTCAATTAGAAAACCGGCTTTTCTGACCTGTTCAACCAGATAGGCTCCCGGATCGGCAATTAGAGGAGTGCCTGCATCTGATAATAACCCAACTGATAAATTTTGCTTTAAAAGATCAATAACCGAAAAAGTTTTTGTTCTCTCCTTTTCTTTGGATAAATTTATTAATATTTTTGGCCACAGTTGATATTTTTGCCATTTAGCCTGTAAAAGACGTAAAAGTTTAGCAGTTTGCCGAGTATCCTCAACCGCTAAATATTTCAAATTAGACACTGTCTGTAAAAAACGAATACTAACATCCTCCAAACAACCAATCGGCGCCGACAAAATATATAGACTAGTCATCATAATAAAACTCTTTTAAAACAGGCGTTTGATTAAGTATTCTTCGGGATAAATAATAAAAACAGCCGGAACTTCCTCAATCATTACCTCCTGAAATTTAAAATAAATTTGTTTACGCTTGGTTAAGGATATCTCGTTGCGACCATCTTCAAGCAGTTTGTCAACCTTAACATTTTTTAGTTTACTGAAATTCCCTGCCGCTTGAGTTTGGTGCCAAAAAACATATTGATCTGGATCAATTGGCGGCTCCCAAATGGTCAGAAAAAGATCGTAATCGGTAGGAATATAATTGAGGTATTTCAATTCTAAATTAAAACCAACTGCTTTTAGTGACTTAACCAAATTAGTAGCTACTTTTTCTAATTCATAGGACGTATACAAGGTTAAGGGTTTGTCATCCAAACTACTGTTCTCAACTACCGACGCGGCAATTTCCGGCTCAAAATTATGTTCTTTAAGATCTGGATTGTAGGCCCAAGAAAAAGGCAGAATTGGGGAAAGGGTTTTTTCACCCAAGGAGGGAGCTAACTTTTGATAATCAATTCCCAAAGCTAACGCCGAACGAAGGTTTTTGTTATCAAAAGGAGCTTTTTGATTGTTAATAAACAAAGTTACAATTTTCCCATAATCAACATTTCGCTCAACCACACTATTGCGCCATTTGCTAAATTGAGAAACGGTTTCGTGATTATTAGTAGAAAACTCGTCAATCTCACCCAGTTTATAAGACAAAACCAAGTCATCGGTAACACCATAAACCTTGTATATTAGGTGCGCTAGTCCCGATTGCAAGGGAATTAAATAAACCTGTTTTAAATCTCCATATTCGTATTTTATTCGACCAAGCTTGTAGCGGCCGTTTATACCAATTAAGTTTTCTTTGAGTATTGGCGTGGTTAAGATTCCGGGGAAACTAGATAAGGGTTTTTTCAAAACAAACTTAAGAGTATGTTCATCAACTATCTCCGTTTTTACCTGAGGAAAGGAAATAAAGCTAGGATCGATGTCCTCAACTGTAAAAGGATCGTTGTCTTGCCACTTAAGATTTTTGGGGAAATAAAATAAATATTCACGACCTTCATTATTGATTTCCCATTTCGACGCCAAAGCCAATTTAAATCGTCCTTTTTTGTCATAGCTAACAATTGAAGAGGATATCTGAGACAAAATCTCCGGCGGCAAACGACCAGTACTACCCTGCTTTAGAATGCCAATTTTACTTTTATTAAAAGAAAGAATGGGAACAAAAAAGTTGACAAAAGATTTAGAAAAAAACAGGGTAAAGAAACCAATTACCGAAAAGAGGATAATTAGCTTTGAGTATTTGGCAACAAAACCAGAAACCAACCAATAATAGTAGCGCGATTTCTTAAAAAGAATTTTCATAGAAAAAGATAGACTATTGAGAGAACCAGAAAAGAAACAACCATAAAAATAGTTAAATTAAAAGTTACCTTTTCTACTCCCCGCCTCGTGGTAAAAGTTTCACCGCCGCCTCCCCAAGCACTTCCTAAACCACCACCACGCCCCTGAAGTAAAATTAAAGCAATAACCGAGATTGCGATTATGGTGTAGCCAATCAAAAAAATATTTTTCATACTAAAGTAAATAAAACTGAAATAATCATACTAATTAATACTGTTGCCAGTATTATAGTCAAAAAAGGACTCACTGTAAATGGATTTAAATGAAGTCCCAGGCCGGCAAATGTGTAACCCGGAAAATCCCAAGGAGAAATAGCAAAATAATTTGGAAAAAGTTTTAAGAAAAGATAAAAAGTTAACACTTGACTGACAAATGAGAATAGTCCTAAGGTTAGCAGGTTAACGGGCAGAAATAAAAACTTAAGCACCGGGTTAACAAAATGAAACATCATTGCCAAACATAACCCACTAATAAGAAGGCCCTGCCAATTAGTGCTAATTTGAAAACCGGGAATCAGCTGACCAACTAGATATATTGCTAAAGTATAAAATGCCCAAGACCGTATCATTTTTTTCATTGTTAACTCTATTTTACCGCAGATAACATTTTTGTTAACTCTTTTCGCCGCAAAAGAAGATGGTAATTTTTTGCAAAGCGATGAGCTTCGTCACGCATTCTTTGCAGATAGGCCAAAGCTTCTTCGGAACCTTTTAGATTGGCTACCTTTTGGTTAGAAAATATTAACCTATCTGGACGCTTGGCTAAACCAACAACTTTTAGAGGCGGTGCTTGGCTTTTTTTTAAGTATTGACCAACTTTAAGCAATTGAGGCCGGCCACCATCTAATACTATAAGGTCTGGTAAAGGCCAACTAGAGTGTTTTAATCGCCTAGAGATGGCCTCTGTCAACATATCCGGGTCACTACTGGCAAGAGTGTTTATTTTAAAACGACGATATTTTTCCGGGGAAGGTTCGCCATTTTCAAAAACAACCATTGATGCAGTAGCCTCTTTTCGATTAAGATTGCTAACATCATAACACTCAATCCGATTAAGTTTTTTCAAACCCAGAAATGAAGACAGGGCCCGGCTTTGGTTAAGTCTTTTCTCTTTAACATAGTTGGGCTCCGTTAATTTATCTAAAGGATCTAGTTGTTTCCGGAAAAGAATTTCTAGGGCGCTAATTTGATCACGCAAAACTGCCGCCTCCTCAAAACGCTGTTTTTGAGAAAGTTTATTAAGTTCAAAAGCAAGCTCATTCAATAAACTACGACCTTTGCCGTTTAACAGTATAAGCAAGCGCTTGATGTTTTTTTGATATTTTTTATCTAGTTCTTGTTTTGCCTTAGAAGTTAGTCCAACAATTATATTTGGACAGGGAGAACAAAGTCCGAGCTGACTGTAAAAACAGGGTTTTTTAGTAATCTTTTTCTCGGTGCAAAAGGGAACAATCTTTCTCACTTTTCCTAATAGCAACTTGGCGGTTCTCATATTGGGAAGCGGCCCAAAGGTTTTCAGAAAGGCTTTGGCTTTGAGGTCTTGCTTGCGAATTAGTCTGACTTTGGGATACGTCTCTTTAGTTACGCCAATATATAGGCGGCTTTTGTCATCCCTAAGAACCAAATTATATTTAGGCTGGTAAGCTTTAATCAGCTTTGCCTCCAAAAGAAGAGCCGAAAACTCGGAAGTTGTAGGATAGTTTTTAATAAGAGCCGTTTCTTGAATAATTAGTTTTTCTTTGGGACTGTTTTTATCAGCAAAGTGCTGTTTTACTCTCTGTTTAATATTGACTGCTTTGCCAATATAAATAGGTTTCTTGTTTTTATTTTAAAAAACATAAACTCCAGCTTCAGCCGGTAAGCTATCAGTTACTAAAGACGCCATTTAACCAAAGCAAAAGCTACTAATAACAGTCCCGGTAAAGACAGCCATATGCCATAGTTTTTTAAAAACATTGTTCCGGGTGACAAAACTGAATAAGAGGCTTCTTTTATAACTCTACCATTTATTACTAGCTCTAAAGTTTGTTTGCTTCCTAAACGAAGCTGTTGACCCGAGAGTCTCATCTTCAGCTCTTTAGAAGAAAGTGGTTCGATAAGCTTTACGGTTTTACTGGAAAGAGTTTTTTTGCTAGTTTTATCTCTTAAGGCAAGCTTAACAAAATACTCTGTTGTGTTCCCTTCACTATAAAGTTTTATTGTAAGAGGGTTTGTTTGCTCTAATCCAAAAATAAGTGGCTGAACAAACTCAGCAGAAAGCTTTGAACGTCGTTTCGGCTCCTGGGAAACAGGGCTGACAACAATGTCTTTACTTTGGGGATTGAGTTTATAAACACCTGGCGGCAGTGGAGTTTGTGGATCTTTGCCATGATAAACAAAGGTAATATGACTCAAATCAAAACTGTGAAAATAGTCTATTTTGGCAGTGTCGCCCCAAGTAGGATCAACTGCTAGCCACACTTGCCTGGCTGAATCATAGTACTCAGGCCAAGCATGAAGCACATCTCCCAAAAAGGATAAGGGCAGTAAGCTTCTGTCTGCAGTCAGGCCATAGCCAACCACTTCACGCGAAGGAATCCCCTTTTCTCTTGACAGAGCAATAAACAGATCCGAATATTCCATACACACTGCTTTTTCCGGATTATCATAAACCCATTCTGCCCCTTGACGCTTTAACTTTTGATTAAGACGCTCTGTACTATAATCCAGCTTATCAACAATATAGTCGTAAATTGCTAAACTTCCTTCTAGGTCAACGATTTCTGGATCCGCTAGAATATCCGATCGCAAGCGCCAGTAGTTTTCTTGAGTAAGATAACGAGAAAGAGAGCTCTCTGCAAGGGTTTTTTGATAGCTTAACATTTCGGATTGAGGCTTGGTTGAAAGAATCACATAGCCTTGATAATGAATTTTAAGCACCGTTTGAGCCGGAACCTGATAACTGGCTAACATATTCCCGTCTGCGTCGGTGGAAACATTGTCCGGCAGTGGATCGATTTTTTCTAAAAACGATTTTTGAAAAGTGCCATCGGGAACCAAAGCCACCTGCATTTTTTGTTTATAGGGAGCGTTATTAGCTAGAAGATAATTTAATTTTACCTGGTAGTAAGCCTTGTCCGAAAAAGAGAGATACAAAGCTTCGTTTTCAAATTCTAAAACATTGGGCCAATAATAAACAGTCTCACTCAGTTTAGTAACTTTGGGTTTGCTGATACCTAGTTCCGGATAGTCTGGGGGAACAACTACCCTAACTTCATAGGCTAGCAGATCCTCAGATTGACTGGGCTTTGAAAGCGGCATTAAAAGCTCTCGGTGAACACCAAATTGATTGAGGTAATTATTAAGAGAATAACTAATTCTAATTTTTTTTGACGCTCCCTTACCAAGCGCCGGTTCCCGAAATTTAACCCTGATTTTTAGCATCTCCCCTTGCCGAGCTTGGCTAAAATCCCCTCTAATTCCTTCTTCAAAAACAGTCATTGAGCCAATACGCTCAAAGTTGGAGAAAGCTAATTCATATTCGCTAGCATACATTGTGGAGGTTGTGTTTATCAGTTCTATTTCTTTGTCTATTTTTACATTCTGAGTATTGTCGAGAGTATAAGTATCCAAATACTTTGTTTGAATAATTGGTTTCTCTTGTGCTCTTGCAGAAAAACAAAAGATAAGGGCTAAAACCCAAATTAATGTGCTAAGAGCGTATATTCGCCTGGCTAGCTTCATTTTAGATATTGTTGTAAATAACGACCAGTGTACGAACTAGCGGTTTTTATCAGATTTTTGCAAGAACCGGCAAAAAGCAATTGCCCTCCTTTTTCGCCTCCTTCTGGCCCAAGGTCAATTAAATAGTCACAGTTCTTTATGACTTCAAGATTGTGTTCAATTAAAATAACGGTGTTGCCCTGGGAAACAAGCGCCCGTAAAACTTGCAAAAGCTTTTTAATATCATCCATATGCAAACCAGTGGTAGGCTCATCAAGTAGGTAAAGAGAGTGAAATTTCAAATTAGTATATAACTCCTTTGCTAATTTAACTCTTTGGGCTTCGCCGCCAGAAAGAGTAGTTGCCGACTGACCTAATTCTATGTAGCCCAAACCTACTTCTTTCATCGTTTTTAAAATTCTTTGAATTTGATAGTGGTTAGCAAAAAAGGAAAGAGCTTCCTCAACTGTCATTTTTAGTATGTCGCTAATATTTTTCCCTTTGTAAGTTACACCTAAGGTTTCTCTGTTGTATCTTTTGCCCAAACAAGTGTCACAACGAACATAAACATCAGAAAGAAATTGCATTTCAACTTTGATCACTCCGGCTCCTTGACAGTTTTCACAACGACCGCCGCGAACATTAAAGGAAAATCTACCGGGCTGATAACCTAAACTTTTAGCTAACAAGGTTTCACTGAAGACTTTCCTGATCTCAGTGAAACAACCGGTATAAGTTGCCGGATTTGATCTAGGGGTGCGACCTATGGGTGATTGATCAATTAGCACTACTCGTTGAATTTGGCTTAGACCGGTAAAATTTTCTAAACTTCCTATCCGGCCACGATAGTGAGGATTAAGCTGATGTTCGACCACTGTATAAATAGTATCAAGGAGTAAACTACTTTTACCACTGCCAGAAACGCCGGTAATACCTACCATTCGCCCCAGAGGAATTTTAACATCAATATTTTTTAGATTGTGCTCCCGACAGCCTTTAAAAGTCATAAATTGAGTAGGTTGATTATCATTTCGGGTAGTGGGAATTTTTTTTGCTTTGCTAAGATATTGGCCAGTTAAGGATTTTTTTACTGTGGTTATTCCCTCTTTAAGTCCGCTATAAACAATTTCTCCCCCACCCTTGCCAGCCTTGGGACCAAAGTCAACCAACCAATCAGCCGCTTGAATGGTGTCCCAATCATGCTCAACCACAATAACTGTATTTTTTAGGTTTCGCATTTCTAGTAGAGCACGAAGCAAACGATCAATATCCCGAGGATGTAAACCAATTGAAGGCTCATCTAAAACATAGGTTATCCCGGTTAAGCCGGTACCTATTTGCGAAGCTAAGCGGATTCGCTGAGCTTCACCGCCAGACAAGGTATTGGCCCGCCGAGAAAGAGTGAGATATGCTAAACCAACGTTAACTAGAAAAGACAGTCGAGTTTGCAGTTCTTTGATAATTGACGAAGCTATCTGACGATTTTTTTCTGAAAGAGTTTGGGGTAATTTTACTAAAAACTTCAGAGCGTGAGCAATGCTCCAATTAGTAAACTGGTTGATATTGCGTCCGTCTAAAGTAACCGATAGCGCTTCTTTATTCAGCCTGGCCCCATGACACTGAGGACAGATTTCTTCCTGCATATATTTTGAAAGTTCGCCTCTGGAATAGTCTGAATCCGTTTCATAATATCTAGCTTCCACCTCTTGTAGTAAACCTCGCCAAGGTTCATGGATAGTGGTTTCCTCACCGTGCCGATTAAGTCCGGAAACATCATAAATATGCTGGCCGGTTCCCTCAAACAAAGCTCGTTCTTGTTTACTAGTTAACTGATTAAGCGGCTTCTCTGGATCAAGGCCGTTTTTTTCCAAAAAAGTTCTAAATAACCTTCCAAACCAAGTGTCCTGATAAAACAATTTTTGAAAAGGGAAGATACCTCCTTCTGTTATTGACAAATTTTCATTAATCATTTTTTGCGGATCAGCCCTAAGAACCGTTCCTAAGCCTTTACACCGAGAACAAGCGCCCAAAGGAGAATTAAAAGAAAACAGGCTGGGCTCAATCTTTGGCAAGGCTAAATTACAAACAGAGCAACTCATCTGCTGAGAATATAAAATCTCCTCCGTCTTTTGCGGATTTTCAGGAAAATTAAAACCAGCGTCATCGACAAAAACAGCCATCACTAACCCATCAGAAAGCAAACTTGCCTGTTCAATGGCTTTAAATAAACGTGAAGACAACTCACCAGCCTGATTTTTTTTAAAATGTTGATAGTTAATTGATAGCCTGTCAACAATAAGATCTAGATAGTGTTTGTTGTTTTTTAGAATAAAAAGGTCTTCGTCGAGGGAA
Organism: uncultured Gammaproteobacteria bacterium; assembly: GCA_964515585.1. Classification (GTDB taxonomy): domain Bacteria; phylum Patescibacteriota; class Microgenomatia; order UBA1406; family UBA1406; genus UBA1406. The sequence continues at coordinate 12,181 of CAZEVA010000040.1, forward strand.
TGGTAATAACCGTCTATTCTTACCCGTTCGTAACCCTTGCTTAAGAGATTGTCAAATAATTCCTTAAACTCACCGCGACGACCCCTGACAATCGGCGACATTACCATTAGCCGCACCGGAGAGTGTTTATTGCTTTTTAATCTTGACTCAATCTCAGTTAAAATCAGCTTAGTAATTTGATCAGGACTTAGTTTATGTACCGGCCGACCACATTCAGGGCAGTGAGGAGTGCCAACCCTAGCATAAAGAAGGCGCAAATAATCATAAACTTCCGTGACAGTGCCAACAGTAGAACGCGGATTACCGGAAGAACTTTTTTGATCAATAGAAATTGCCGGAGAAAGGCCTTCAATTAAATCAACATCCGGCTTATCCATAATTCCCAAAAATTGGCGGGCATATGACGAAAGAGATTCAACATAACGACGCTGACCTTCGGCATAAATAGTGTCAAAAGCTAGCGAACTTTTTCCGGAGCCAGATACTCCAGTAAAAACCACTAATTTATTTTTGGGAATGTCTAAATTAATATTTTTTAAATTATGAACTCTGGCACCACGAATTTTCAGAATTTCCATTTTTTTTCGTTAGGGTTAAACAGACAGTTTACTCTAAACTTGAGTAGATCTCAAGCAAGTTGCCTTCGGGATCGTTAAGATAAAAAGCACTAATTCCCATTGATGCATATTTTGCCGGTGAAGTAAGTAGAGGAATATCTTTTTTTAGCAAAACTTTGGCCGCGCTTTCTAAATTGTCGACTTTCAGTGAGATTACTATGGCCCTATTTTTCCCGCTCAAAGAAGACAAAACCGCTTTCGGCAGTAAGAGCTTATTTTGAATAATAATGCTACAGTCTCCTGCTTCAAACTCGGCATACTCTTTGTTTGACTGCTTGTATTTAATTGGTAAACCTAATGTTTGATGATAAAAAGCAAACATAAGCGGGTAATTTTCGGCCAGTAGGCGAATTGAGCCTAGATTTGGTAAAAAAATTGGTTGTTCTTTTTTAACTTCAAAGCAATCTTCTTTTGAAATGGCAGGCTCGGCATAAACTAAAACCGACGTCGCTTTTCCTTTGGTAAAATGAACTTTTCCCGGTAAAACCACATGGTATTTATTTTCACTTAAATAATAACGTTTGTCTTCTACTATAAGCTCCAACTTTCCTTTTAAAACATAATAAATTACTGCGCTCTTTTGATAATAGTGTGGTTTAGTTTGCTCTATTACTGAGACCGAAGTACTGTAAGATCCCATTGGCTTCTCCACCAAATCAAGTTCACAGATAATTTCAGTTGGTGTTTTTTGATTATTGAAAATAATTTTTTTTCCCGGATATTGTTTCTTTAGCTCTGATACAATTTTTTTGACGTCCATATAATCTCTAGTATAACATGAGTGAATCATTTATCACCTAACTGGATAATCTTATCGCGCAGTTTAGCGGCAAACTCAAAATTTAAATTTTCAGCCTCAGTTTTCATCTGGCGCCGCATTTTGGAAATTAGTTTTCGACGGTCGTAGGCTGTTAGGGCTTCGTTTTTAATTTTGCCAAGAGCCTGAAAGCTGATTTTTTCCCCAGAGAAGTAAAACAATAGGTCGTTATCTTCTTTAATTACCAGTCGTTCTCTTATTGGTTTTACAATTGTTTTTGGCG
>CAZEVA010000041.1:0-18085 GCA_964515585.1 uncultured Gammaproteobacteria bacterium
AAAGAGAATAATATTGATTTGAAAAAAGACCCACAAGCATTACAAAGATTAAAAGACGCGGCTGAGAAAGCCAAAATTGAACTATCAACTACTACTGAAGCCGAAATAAACCTCCCGTTTATTACCGTTAAAGACAATCAACCCCAGCACTTTGTTACCAAACTAACTAGAGCTAAGGTTGAGTCTATCGTTAGCGACCTGATCAAAAAAACCTTTACTCCGGTAAAGTCGGTTTTAAAGGACGCCAAACTGGAAACCAAAGATATCCAAGAAATTATTATGGTTGGCGGCATGACTAGAATGCCCAAAGTCATTGAGGAAGTTAAACAGTTTTTTGGTAAGGAGCCAAACCGCACTGTAAATCCAGACGAAGTTGTGGCTATTGGCGCTGCTATTCAGGCTGGAGTTATCAGCGGTGAAGTAAAAGACGTTGTTTTACTGGACGTTACCCCTCTAACACTGGGAGTTGAAACTTTAGGAGGAGTGACAACGCCACTAATTACCCGTAACACAACCGTACCAACCTCAAAAGCAGAGGTTTTCAGCACCGCTGCCGATAACCAAACATCGGTGGAAATTCACGTTTTGCAAGGTGAAAGACCAATGGCCAACGACAATAAGTCACTGGGGCGGTTCATTTTGGAAGGAATCCCTCCTGCTCCTAGAGGTATTCCTCAAGTTGAGGTAAAGTTTGATTTGGATGCCAACGGCATTCTAACTGTAACTGCCAAAGACAAGGCTAGCGGCAAAGAGCAAAGCATTAGAATAACCGGCTCTACCGGCCTAACCGATGAGGAGATTGAGAAGATGAAGGAGGCCGCAGAAAAACACAAGCAGGCCGATGAAAAAATTAAAGAACTGATTGAGGTTCGCAACCAGGCCGACGCTTTAATTTACACCGCCGAAAAATCACTAAAAGATGGCGGCGATAAGGTTCCAAAAGAGCTGGCTGAAGCTGTAAAAAAAGAGATTGAAAACCTAAAGAAAGTTAAGGAGCAAGAAGATAAGGAAAAAATTAATGAAGCTATAGCCAAGCTAAACGAAAATTTGTCTGAAGTGGGTAAAAAAATGTATCAAGACAAAGAAGCAAAAGGTAAACAAACAGCAGATAAAAAAGACTCCTCACAGCCAGAAGAAACCGGCAAGAAAAAAGATGAGGGTAAAGTCGAAGAAGGTGAAGTTGTTAGTGAATAATGAAGGACTATTATGAAGTCCTGGGAGTCGGCAAAAAAGCGACGGCCGCAGAAATTAAATCTGCCTATCGCAAACTGGCTTTACAGTGGCATCCAGACCGCAATAAGTCTGCCGGAGCTTCTGAGAAGTTTAAACAGATAAATGAGGCTTTTGAGGTTTTGTCTGACGAACAGAAAAGAAGCAGGTATGATCAGTTTGGTCACGCTGGAGTAAAGTCTGGAGCTTATCAGGGAGCCGGACCCGGTCAAGGTTTTTCTTCACAAACTTATTCCGGCAATATCAACGATATTTTTGAACAGTTTGGTTTTGGGGGTGGCGGCGGCACTGGCAGTAGTGATCCTTTTGATATATTTGAAAGTTTTTTTGGTTTCCGCACTCCCAGACAACAGCAAGCCCGCAAACCAATATATCAAATCCGAATAAGCTTTGAGGAGGCTTGTAAGGGGGTAGAAAGACAGGTAGTTATTCGCGGAGAAAACAAAACTATTAAAATTCCTCCTGGAGTAGACACTGGAATGCGAATTTCTTTTAGCAACTTTGATGTCCTGCTTCAAGTTGAACCAAGTCAGAAATATCACCGAGAAGGCCAAGATCTTTATTATGAGCAAACCATAAGTTATACCGAAGCAATTTTGGGAGCAACAATTAAGGTTCCCACCATAGAAAAAGAGGTTAAATTAAAGGTCAAGCCAGGCACGCAACCAAATACTTTGGTTCGAATAAAGGGCTTTGGTCTTCCCTACCCTGGAGGCAGTTGGCAAAAAAATAGAAAAGGAGACTTCTATGTTGTTATTAAGATTAAGCTACCGGAAAAATTAAATTCCAGAGAGAAAAAACTCCTAGAAGAGTTAAAAAAGCTAGAAAACTAAACTTATAATCACATATAATATACCCTTATGGTTAGTCGCAAAATATATTTTTGGCTTCGTTACCTAATAGTTATTGCTGTTTTTATAGGCTTAGTTGCTGTCGCTTTTTTTTCATACCGCTCATTTCTTTTTCTCAAAAAAATTGGGGTAGTTGTTAAAGAACAGGTAACCAAAAAACCTAAAGAAACCTACACCGCCGCCATTTTAGGTTATGGCGGTGCTAACCACCAGGGCGGCTATCTGACAGACACTATTATTATCGCTAGTATTAATTATGCTACTAAGAAAGCACTGCTAATTTCCGTTCCTCGTGATTTATGGGTTAAGCTACCAACGAAGTCGAAAGAGCCATTTTTTGCCAAAATTAATACCGTTTACCAGTTGCAGCTTTTTCCTAAAACCTTTCCTGATGTTGAAGTTAAGCGCTATACCCAAAATGATGATAATGGTTTAATCAAAAAAACCCTATCGGACATTACCGGTTTAGAGATTGACAGCTGTGCCGCTATTGACTTTAACGCTTTTGTGACCTTAGTTGACACTTTGGGCGGAATTGATGTTGAAGTGAAGCATAGTTTTGAGGACCATGAGTATCCTATTGAGGGAAAACAAAATGACCTTTGTGGTAAAGATGAAGACTCTTTGGAAGAGTTAGAGAAAATTGCCACCGAGTCAATGCTGTTAGCTTTTCCCTGCCGCTTTGAAACTATTAGTTTTGAGGCCGGACTAAATCATATGGATGGAGCTACCGCCCTTAAGTTTGCTCGCTCCCGCCACGCCAGCACCGACGGCGGTGACTTTGCTAGAGCCATGCGCCAACAATTGATTATTGAGGCAATAACCGACAAGCTTTTATCCCCTTTATACTTCCCCAAAATTACCACCTTAATGGAAAAATTAGAAACAAAAATTCAAACCGATGCCAGTTACCAGGATTTAGCCAGAATACTTAAGGCCGCTCCTGAAAGCAGTCAATATCAACTAAAAAAACTGGTTTTGTCGGTTGATAACTTTTTAACTTCCAGCTACTCCTCAGACGGACAATATATTCTCATTCCCAAAAAAGGCATAGGCAAGTGGCAGAAAATTCAGGAAAAAATTCGACAATTAACTGCCGCCGCTAATTAAGATATTGACTAATATTTTGGTTGTGTTCCTTGAGAGTTTTGGCGTAATGCATAATTCCTTTTTTGTCAGTTATATAATAAAAATAATCACTTAGTTTAGCTTGAGCAACAGCTTGTATCGATTCCAATCCCGGATTGGAAATAGGGGCAGGGGGTAAATCGGGATATAAGTAGGTGTTATAGGGTGAGTCGATTTTCAGGTCAGAAGCACTAAGATTTTTGCGCCACCAGCTCTTTTCTTTAACCGAGTATCCCAGCGCATATTGCACTGTTGCGTCAATTTGCAAAGGCATCCCAATCTCTAAACGATTAAAAATAATTCCGGCAATCACTTGTTTGTCTTCAAGGTTCTGTGCTTCTCGCTCTAGCAGTGAGGCAATTATTACCGCTTCTTTCAAACTAAAGCCTTTATCGGTAATCGCCTGACGAAGCGAAGCGTCGACTTTGTTATTAAAATTTTTCTCAAAAATAGCAATTATTTGGTCATACGAGGCCCCTTTGGGAACTAAGTACGTATCTGGAAAAAGAAAGCCTTCTTTGGCTTTGGCGGCTGACACAAAGACCGATTCGGGAATATCTAGTTGTTTACCTACAACTGAGGCAATCTCTTCAACTCTCATTCCTTCAATAACCGTAACCCACACGTCTAGAGTACCATGAGTAAGTTCTTCGGCCACTTGAAGAGCATTCATTTGACGACTTAAACGAAAGTCGCCATACTGCATTTTTTTTTCCAGTCCATTAACTTTGACCAGAAGATAAAAAACCAGCCGAGAGCGGATTAGTTTTTCTTTTTCTAGATTATTAGCAATTTCGCTCACGCTAGTTCCAGGCTGAACTACAAAAATAGTTGAGGTTGTCTCTTGTGAGTCTACCGGTAAAGAGCCTTCTTTAAACCAGGCAATACCGGCACCTATAATAATAAGTAAGACTAAAAACGGCCCATACAACCTTTTCATGATAGTTCTTTTACTAGTGCTCGACGAAATCCTTTTTTATTTTTATTAAATACATATATTCGGCCACAGCTACAAGTGTAAAAATCTTCTTGAGCACTCTTTTTTTTAACTTGAGCTGACTTTAACAGTTCTTTGCCACAACCAACACAACGCTTATTGTCTAATAACCACATCTGCAACGGCTGAATAACCGCTTTAAATTTATTTATGACCATCACCGAAAAGAATAAACTGATAAATTTTTAAGACTGTTTTTGGCTTCAGCAAGTTTCTCTTGACTACTAGCATACATCGTCATTAGTATATCATTTCTGCTAACTTTATCGCCAATTTTATGGTGAAGTATTAAGCCGGCATACCTATCCTGAGGCGCCCCCAAAACCTTAGCTAAAGCACTAAGATGGTAGTTGTCAACCGTGTCTATTATTCCCGTGGAAGAAGCTTTTACCTCTTGCTGATAGCGGCCCAGCTTCAAACCACGCCAGTCAACCTCTGGATTACCTCGCTGACATTCAATAATTTCTCTAAACTTTAGCAAAGCTTTACCTGAGCTCAAAAGGTATTCGGCCATTTTTAGGCCGTCGGTCTTTTTATTATCAGCCTGATAACACATATCAAGCAAACGGCTGGCCAGTTTCACAGACTTCGACTCCAGGCTTAACGGGCGGGTTTTATCCTGCTGAAGCACTTTTAAGACATCGCGTGCTTCCAGAGCTGCTCCAATTCCCTCACCCAAGGGTTCGGTTTGATGATTAATATCTACCTTAAGATTAATCCCAAATAAGCGGCAAAGAGAGGCAAATTTTCGTTTAAACTTCAAAGCATCTTTGACATATTTTATCTTCATTGTTGGCCCAACCGGTAAATCTAGAATCAATTGGTTTGAAGACACCGCTACTTTTTTTGCCAAAATGGAAACAATAATTTTGTCAAACGACTCAAAAGACAGCGGCTCCTCAACTCTGATAATAATGTCGTCAGCCGGGGCAATATTTAGCCTACCGTTCCAGACAACACAGCCGCCGACTTTGGCAATAATTTTTTTTATTTGCTCAGGGGTAAAATTAACTTCGGCCAAAGTTTCCATTACGTCGGCTGTTCCTGCCGGAGTAGTAATTGCTCGTGAGGATACTTTGGGAATTTGATAACCAGCCGCCGCGACAATGGAAACAATAATTGGAGTAGTCCTGGTGCCAGGCATCCCTCCAATTGAATGTTTATCAGCAACAATTCCAGAAAAGTTCAATTTACTGCCGGTTTCTACCATTGCCTTCACCAGAAAATATAATTCTTCTATAGTAAAGCCGTTACGAAATGATGAAGCGGCAAAATAGGCAACAAAAATTTCATCCATACCCTTGACAAACTCATCCATAATTGAGTAAGCATCCTCATAGGTTATCTTCTTCCCCATTAATTTCTTTCGGATAGCAGAGATGGCTTGTATTTTTTGTTTTTCCATATTTATTTAATAACCTTGTCTTCGTAATGATCCTGGCCGGTAACAATTATCTTATGAGTGTACAAAAATTTGCGATACCGCAGTAAAGCTTTTCGAATTACCGAGAGCCTGGTAAACAAACCAATAGTTTCTGCCAATATTTTTGGTAAAAATACCCAGGCTAAATAAAAGTAAACTACTAAACCAATAGTAACACAAGTAAAAGTCAGTAAAAAAAGATTAAGCGTTCTGGTAGTGTCAAAAATTAGCCCATCGAGCAAGCGTTTGCTTGTCCAGACTATCGAAAAGGTGGCTAAGGCAATAAAAAACATCATTCCGATACGGTAAAACAGGCTAAATAAATTACAATGGTCAAGCCTTTTCATCAGAATAATCATTAAAATTATGGAGTTAGCCGAAATTGAGATGGTAAAAGACAAGGCTAAGTACCAAATTGGTAGCTCAAAAAACTTAATAAAGACAATACTTAAAATACTATTTAAAATAGTAAAAGCCAAGCTAGCAATAAAAGGGGTGCGAGTGTCTTGAATGGCAAAAAAAACTCTGGTAATTACATAATATATCGTGTGAAATGGCAGAGACAAAGCAAAAACCGACAAAACCTTGGCAGTGTTAACAGTTGCTTCCCAATCAAACATCTGCCCACCAAAAAACAGACGAACCAAAGGAATTCTCAAAGCAATAAAAAAAATCACGAATGGCAGCATCACAAAAATAATTTGCAGTACTAAACGGACAAATAACTGCATTAACTCTTTTTGCTTACCTTGATGCTGTAGCGTTGAAAAAAAAGGCAGGGCGGACTGAGAGATAGCAATTCCCAGTAAACTAACCGGCAAAATTTGTAAATTACGCGCCATATAAAAAGAACTGTAACTTCCCAAACCTTTAAGAGTTGACAGAGCCAAATCAACCGTTGCGTCAATTTGTACTGTTGCCGAAGTAAAAAAACGCGGCCAAAACAGCTTAAAAAAACGCTTCAAGCGCGAACTGGTTAAGGCCAGCTTTCTCTGCCAAGAAAAACCAAGATAACGCAAACCAATAAACAACACTAGAAAATAGAAAAAGGAACCTAATACAATTCCAAAAACAGCTCCATTTAGACCATACTGTTTAGCCCAAAAAATAACCCCAAGGATTATTCCTAAATTATAAAAAACCGGTGCCAAACCCGGAATCAAAAACTGGCGAGAAGACTGAAGCAGGGCGCCAATAATGTTTCCTAACAGCAAAAATGGCACCTGAAAGAAAAGAATTCGGGTTGACATTTCCGCCACCTTTGCAATTTGAGCCTGGTTAAAACCTGGAGCCAATACAGCTATTAAAGGTTTGGCGAAAAAAAACATTACAATAGTAAAAACCAGCCAAAAAGACATAAAAATTAAAGATAATGATTGGGAAAAAATCATAGCCTCCTTTTTGTTATCGGCATTATCTTCTAAAATATCGTTCACAATAGGAATAAAGCAAGAAGCTATTGATCCAGCCACAAAAACTTCAAAGATAAAGTCGGGCAAACGAAAAGCGGCCAGAAATAAATCCAATTCTTGTTGAGAATAAAAACCGGTAAGCACTCGTAGTTTAAGCAGTCCCAGCAACCTGGCTATAATCAGAGTGAGACCAACAACCACAGTTGAGCTATATAAAGTTTTTTGCTTTTGAACATAAATATTCTTGATAAACTTGAGCATTTCGCGTTAAGTAATATAATGTATAATTAGAGCATTAATAATTAATTTTTAAATATGGCAAACATCAAGTCTGCGCAAAAAAAACTTAAGCAAGATCTTGTACGATCTAAGCTTAACTTATTGTATAAGAATCGCTACCAAAAAGCGATTAAGCTTTTTATGGCTAAACCAAGCCAGAAACTTTATCAAAGTGCGGCTTCAAGTATCGATAAAGCGGCTAAAAAGAACATTATTGACAAGAATAAAGCTAGTAGACTAAAGGCAAAAATAGCCGCTAAACTAAAAAAGTAATATGGCCAAAAGATTCCGTTTCAATCTACTAATTAAGAGAGAAAAAGCTTTGCTTTCGGAGGCGATTTCTTTTTTGAATAACTACGCCAAGTATGCTATTGTTTTGACCCAAATTCTTGTGCTTTTTGTTTTTTTTATCAAGATAGTACTTGACCAAAGCGTAATCGACCTCAAAGAAACTATTGATCAAAAAAATCAAATTATCTTAACCGCCAAAGAGATGATTGAAAATAACAATGTTATTGCCGAAAAGCTAACTAATATTGCCAATATTATTGAAGTTGATGATTATAACCACCGAACACTAAAACTTATTTTGGCTAACGTACCAGAGTCGGTTGTTTTTACTAACGCACAGCTTAATAACAATAAGTTTTCTTTTGAAGGCGAGTGTGAAAACTCTCTGGATATTCAAAAAATGCAGCTTAAGTTAGAAAAAGAGATTAAGAAAAAAGTTCTCGTGGAACAGATAAACAAAAAAGGGGGGGTTTACTATTTTAAACTACTCGTTGAGAATGAAGAGCAAAAAAGCTGAGAAAAAGTTTAATAAAAATAAAAAGAGAGACTATCAATTGCTTTCCTTTGTTTTGTTTACTATTGCTTTTTTCGCCATTTTTGCTATCCGCCCAGCTGTTAGCTTGATATACAATTTGCAAAAAGAAAAAAGCGAATACGAAAAAATTGATAAAGAGCTTGAGACAAAAATTCAAGCAATTATCTCTACTCAAGCTCAGTTTATGGAACTAATTAACAACAAAAAATATGTTGATGAAGCCTTGCCTAACTCACCTTTACCAAGCACGAAGGTGGTTAGCGCTACCCAAAAATTTTTAAAGAAAGAGTTAACCGTGAACTCATTTAATATTCAAAATATCACCGTACTGCCCCAAACTGAAGCCGGTTTAAAAACCGTGTCTATTAATTTAACCGGCAGTAGTAATTACCAAGATTTTTTAGACTTTTTAGACTTCTTACATAATTCCAGACGCCTATTTAGCCTTAACAGTTTGGATTTGACTACTGAAATGTCCAGCAGTAGTGCTACACTAAACTTTAGTTCTCTACTAAATACCTATTATTTTGTTGAAAAAGAAACCAGCGATGCAAATTAAAAAACTACCCAGAAGCACTGAACTTTTTATCTTTTCAGTGTTTTTTTTGCTAACCATTATTGCCTGGATTGCGGTTGAAATTCACCACATTGAGAAAAATAAAAAGTTTACTCTTGAGTATCGAACCGGAATGAATTTGGAAATAAAAGAAGCTCCAGACCTTAAAACATTAGATATTCTTAAACAAAAAAAATGAGTTATTATTTTCTTTATCAAAAAAAAGGTATTCCTTCGTGGCTAGCCTATTTATTTATCCTAATCGTCACCGTAGGAATAAGTTTGGGTTTTAAGAACTCTTCAACCAAGATTATTTCTCGGGCCGATAAGAATTTAGTGCCCCAAAAAATTACTGTTACTAACCTAACTAATGAATCGGCTACAATTCACTTTACCACTAAAGCCCAAAGCAAAACATACCTCTCTTTAAGCTCGGCAGATCAAACTAGTAATGTAGTATTTGATTACCGCGATTCAAAAAAACAAACTAGCCGCCATATTCATTATTTTCAGCTTAGCCAACTAAAGAAAAATACTAATTATAGTGTAGAGATATTTGTGGAAAACAAGCCTCATTCAGCAAAAGTTAAATTTAAGACATCTAATTTTTTATATCCTTCCTCAAGTAATGCTCCCATTTTTGGCAAGGTGGTTATGTCAGATATGCAGCCAACAGAAGGGGCGCTAATAACCGCTAAAATTCCCGACAACAGTCCTTATTCATATTCTGGCCTTAGTAAAAGCGCTGGCGAATGGATAATAACCTTACCTTTAATTTTGGATTCTCAAGAGGAAGAAATCAATCTTGGTAAAGATCAGGTTATTAAATTGGATATTATTAACGAAAATTTAGAAAAGTCACAGGTTATAGTTAAATATGGCGATTGCCAACCCCTAAGAACCGTAGTTTTGGGTCAAAATTATGACTTTACTAAAAGCGACCTGGTGCTAGGAGTAAAAAAACGTGTTAGTAGTAAATTAGTAACTAACCCAACCGAAGGGGCTGTTATCAGCAGTTTTTATCCTACTTTCCGCGGCCAGGGCCCGAAAAATACGTTTCTTAAGTTAATAATTGAACCAAATATTGCCAATTTACTAATTTCGATTGATAAAAATGGGAACTGGCAATACACTCCCCAAAAATCACTGGCTCCGGGTAAATACCGGCTTTTAGCCAAAAGCGGTTCTTTAAAAGAGGAGGTTAATTTCCAAATTGGTAAGAGTGGACAAGCTGTTTTGGGTGACGCCACTGCCTCAGCTACCATAACCTTGGCCCCCACAGAGACAGAGCCAGACGAAGATCCAACTCCAACAGCAGTTTCCCCAACTAGCACTCCTCAAGTTAGTACTGCTCCAACTGACATTCCCCTCATTAGTCCTACTATTACGCAAGAAATCATCCCTCAGTTGGGTTTAAACAATAATTTGGTTATTCTTCTGGCTTCGGGCTTAAGTTTACTTGGCTTGTTCTTGGTTTTGTATTAAAATGAAATAATGTTTTCAATTTTAGAGTTACCACTAATACCAATCGGAGCGTTTTTGGTGGTTTTTCCTTTAATTATCTGGCAAACAGTGGCTTACCTTAAGGAAAAAGAAAAAAACAAAACTCCCAACGTTCCCCAAATTAGTGAAAAGAAGATTGATAATAGCAAAGTACAACAGGCTAAAAATCACACATTTGTAAAACCTAAAAAAGTAAAAAACACCAAAAAGGTAACTTTTATTTTCTCGGCAATTATTATTATTTTTGTGGTTGTTAACGTTTTTATTCTTACTTTTTATCTCAATAAGCGTAAACTCTCATATTTGCCCCGCGCCAGTGAGGGTTCCTCGCCTACTCCCAACTTAATAGCGACTTCACCAACAACAAATTTACCTGAAAAAGAGCCAACTTCCATACTGGAAGGATCAGTAACGCCAGCTTCGGTAACACCAACTGTGGTAGCGCCAACTACCAAGCCAACTGAAATCCCTAAAATAACAGCTAAACCAACCACTTCGCTAGCACCAACCACCCAACCAACACCAACTACCAAGCCAACACTAACTGTTCAACCAACCCTAATTGCCCAAGCCTACACAGTTCCCTCTCACTCGCCAACAACAAAGTTGTCTCCGAGTCCAACTCAATCGCCAACTGCCACTCCTGTTGTAACTACTACAGCGCCAACTAAAAGTATTCCTGTTGTAGGAATAAGTGGATTTTCAATCTTTTTAGCAGCGGCAAGCACATTACTTCTTGTTTTAGGACTTATTCTTTAGGCTTTTTTGGCGGCCAAAGAGAGGTATAATCACACTTAGGATAACGGGAGCAAGCATAAAATTTTCTTTTCTTTTTAGAAAAACGAACCACAACTTTTCCTTGGTTGCATTTGGGACAAGTAATATCCAAGCTTTGTAAATAGTTTTTGGTGTAGCGGCATTTTGGAAACTGACTGCAAGCATAAAACTTGCCATATCGAGAAACTTTAATCACTAACTCCCCGCCACATTCAGGACACTTTTGGCCTGTAGTTTCCTCAACCTTAATTTTACTGTTATCTGCCTCAGCTACTGTAAGTTGTTTTGAAAAAGGCTGATAATAGTTTTCAACTGTCTGGACCCACTTTTTTTTGTTTAAAGCCACCATATCCAGCTCGTTTTCCATTTTGGCAGTAAAAACTGGATTTAACAAACCAGAAAACTTATCTGCCAACAGTTCGGCAATTTTAATACCCAAAACAGAAGGTACAAGTTCACGACCTTTTTTCTCTACATACTGTCTCTCTTGGATAAGGGAAACAATGGGGGCATAAGTAGAAGGCCTGCCAATACCTTTGGCTTCTAAGGTTTTTATCAACGAAGCTTCGCTGTACCGAGGCGGCCCTTGGGTTTGTTTTTCTTCAATTTCCATATTTTTTAAGACAACCTCTGTGTTTGGCTTGAGGTCGTCTACAGTAAGAGACTCATTTTTGTCAAAGTCACTAAGGACTAGATAACCTGGAAAAATTATCTGCTGATTGCTAATTAACAGCTCATCTTGGGCCTTAGAATTAATAATAATTTTTTGATTTTTGATTTTGGCGGCCATCATCTGTGTGGCTATGGCCCGATTGTAAATTACCAAATAAAGCTTTAGTTGATCAGCTCTTAATTTGGCGAGCTGAGAACTGCCTTGGCAATAGTGAGCTTTTGTTGGTCTTATCGCTTCATGAGCCTCTTGAGCCAGCTTAGCCTTGGTTTTATAGTAGCGAACTTTAGGCTCTAAATAAGGTTGGCCATATTTTTTCTTGATAAAGCTACGAGCCTTAGTGAGAAACTCTGCCGATAGATAGGTAGAGTCTGTACGGTGATAGGTTATCAATCCTTGCTCATAAAGCTGTTGGGCTATTCTCATTGTTCTTTTGGCTGAATAACCTAAATAGCTTGATCCATACTGCTGTAGGGCTGAAGTTGTAAATGGCGGTGGCGGCTGCCTTTTTGAGATGGACTCCTCAAGCTTGCTAATAAAAAAGCTTTCTTTTTGCAGTCTTTCTAATTGCTTATTTTTTTCGTCAACTTTTGTAATTAAGGTAGTTTGATAAGTATATTTACCATCAAATAACTCAACCGTTTTGTTGTGAAAATACTTTTTGCCGGCGAGTTTTGTCAACTTGGCTGGCGGTAATATTCGCCGTTTTTTTAAAAACTGCCCCTTTATCAAAAATATTGCCTGACTTTTGAATTTTTGGCATTCTTTTTCTCTCTCGACAATTAGCCGTAAAGCTACTGACTGTACTCTCCCGGCAGACAACCAGCGTTTGCCAAAACGCTTCCATAAATAGGGAGAGAGCTTGTAGCCAAACAAGCGGTCTAAAACCCTTCTAGCTTGTTGAGCATTAAACAGACCCAAGTCAATTTCCTTACTCTCTTTTAAAGCTTTGTTTAGAGCATCTTCTGTGATTTCATGAAAAACAATTCGTTTAAATTTACAGTTCTTAATTCTCTTTGCCAGCACGGTTTTAACATGAAAAGCAATGGCCTCACCTTCTCTATCAGGATCGGTTGCTAAAATAACCTCCCTAGCTTGCTTGGCCGACTTAACTATTTGGCTGACAACCTTTTTTTTGTTTTCCAGTATCTGATAGTCGGGCTTGAAATCATGTTCGATATCAATCCCTAAGGTTCCCTTTGGCAAATCACGCACATGGCCCATACTGGAAACTACCAAGTAATCTTTTTTGTTTACTAATTTATTAAAGGTTTTTGCTTTGGTTGGCGACTCAACGATAATTAAATTCATCTGGAATTGTATTTTAACAAAAAAAGTTCTATTATAGGCACATGGAAAAAAGCCAGTCGGATTTGTGGGTAACTACTGCTCCTCCAGACGGCGAAGAAGAATTAAAAAAACCAAGGTCAGCTCTGGGAAAAGTTATTGACTTAGTTTTTAATTTTTTGGAAAGCATCGCCCTTGGTGGCGCTTTTTTTGTGGTAGTGTACCTCTTTATTATGCAGCCGCATCAAGTTAAAGGAAACTCTATGTACCCCACTTATCACGATAAGGAATATATTCTTACCGATAAGATTAGTTATAAACTGCGACTGCCGGAAAGAGGTGAGGTTGTTATTTTGAAGTCCCCCAAAAATCCAGACATTGATTTTATTAAGAGAGTTGTTGGTATGCCTGGGGAAACTGTTGAGATTAAAAACGGACAAGTGCTCGTTAATAATCAAGTAGTTAGCGAACCATATTATCAATCCAAAACCCCTGTTTTTCCCGGAGGCTTTATTCAAGAAGAGCAGAAAGTTACCGTTCCGGAGAATAGCTATTTTGTGATGGGAGACAATCGACCCGGCTCTTCAGATTCGCGTGAGTTCGGTTTTGTTCCCTTTGAAAATATTGTTGGCAGAGTATTTTTTCGATACTTTCCGGTTAGCCGTGCCGGCTTAATTCAAAAGCCGAATTACCACTAGCTCAGCAGGCGCCGAAAAACTTTTCTCAGTTTACCAAGGCCAATAACTCCTAAAGGAAAGTTCATTTTCAAACTAATTTGCCGCTTCTGGCGAGATATTTTAACCTCTAGGCCCCACTTTGCCCGCAATTTTTCGGCTTCATTTTTTAACTCTTCTGATACCTGGCCATAATGACGTTTAAATTGTCTGATTTTGTCTACCCTTCTCTCCGTTTCCCGAACAGAGTAGCTATAGCGAATAATATCCTCAAAAAGTTGTAAACTCTCTGTGTGGCTAGAAACAAAGGTTAGGGCTCGAGCATGGCCCTCAGAAATTATTTCGGATAGTAAGGCGTCTTTTATAACCTCAGGTAAATTGACCAGTCGCAAATAGTTTGAAATATAGCTCGGACTTTTGTTAATTAAATAAGCCAGCTCTTTTTTATTTAGGTTTTTTTGTGAGGTTAGCTTATCAATTAAATAAGCACGCTTAAGGGGATTAGTTTTTTTGTCTTTAATCTGCCCGAGCAGATTGTTAATGGTTGAGTTTGGCTTAGACAACTTTGATATGTTTTTTGCCTAACTTGGTAAAAAACCTTACTTTTCCAGTCTTAACTGCATAAATAGTAAAGTCTTTGCCAATTTTAGTTCCGGTAGAGTTTTTAAAACGAGTCCCTCTTTGCCTAACAATAATGTTGCCAGCTTCAACAGCCTCATTACTAAATTTTTTCACTCCTAAGCGCTTGGAAATTGAGTCCTTATTTATCCTGGCAGAACCTTTTGCCTTTGTGTGTGCCATAATGAATTAGTTGATCTTCAAAATTTTAATTTGTGTTAGTTCGGTACGGTGCCCTCTAACCTTTCGGTATTTTGACTTGGCCTTAAATCTAGCCACTCTAATCTTCTCACCCTTGTCATGTTTGACAATAAGCGCTGTAACTAAAGCCTTTGGCAAAAAGGGAGAGCCAAGCTCTAGATTTTTACCATCGTCCCTCAAGAGCACCTTGTCAAACTTTATTTCTTCTTTTTCCTTGCTGGTAAGCTTATCTACCACCAAAATCTGCTTTTCTTTAACCAAGTACTGCTTGCCGCCGGTTAGAATAACTGCCCTTTTGTTCATACCCCAACATTCTACTACACAGGCAAGCAAAATTCAAAAGAGAATGATGTATAATAGAAAAAACAATGGAAATATGCATTGCTATTCTGGCCGGAGGCTTAAGTAGTCGTTTCTGGCCGCTGGAAGAAAAGAATTTGTTTGAATTTTTTGGAACGCCACTTATTATTTACCAAATAAAAAGATATTACCTTTTTTTTAAGCGAGCCGGAATTATCCCTCATTTCATTGTGGTTAGTAACGAAAAAAATTATTCACAAATTAAAAGACTGCTAAGTGATAATAATTTTAATCAGGTTCAGCTCACGTCACAGTCTATCCCCAATCAGTCGGGGGCAGTGGTTTGCGCTCTTAAAAAAGTAACTAAAAAAATCCCCTTTTTGGTGGTTAACGCCAACGATATTTTTAGCGAAACTCTAGTTGGCGATCTGATTAATAAAGTTAATAATGAAAAAATCACTCTGGCCGCTACAAAAGTTAATTCTTATTTTCCCGGTGGCTATTTAAAGAAAAATAGCCAAGGCGAAATCATAGAAATCATTGAGAAACCCGACTCAAATACAGTTCCATCTCAGCACAATTTGTTTCGTTTTGTTTTTGATTACTTTCCAAATAAATCACTATTAGAAACTGCCCTAGATCCAGATAAAGAAAGCCCTAGCTATGAAGAAGCGATAAATAAACTTTTAAAAAAAACCCCGGGCAACTTTGTTTTTAACGAACAGCCTTTTACCAGTTTAAAATATCCCTGGCATATCTTAGCCGCCACTAACATCTTTTTAAATAACATTAAACAAAGTGTTGTTAAAACCCAAGAATTGGAGCAAACTTCACAGATAGTGGGAAAAGTAATTATTGCCAAAGGAGTTAAGATAGGTAGCTACAGTAAGATTGTGGGGCCAGCCTATATTGGCCCAAATACGGTTATTGGCGACCATTGCCTGATCCGTCATTGCCATATTGGCAAAAACTGCTTGATTGGAGCTCATTGTGAAGTAGCTAGAAGCTATCTGGGAAACAAGGTTTTACTTCACCGAAATTACATTGGCGATAGCGTGCTCAGTGAGGGAACAAGTTTTGGTGCCGGCAGTTTAACTGCTAACTGGCGTTTTGATGAGCAGTTGATTAAATCCAAAGTAGGCTCTGAAATGATTGAGACAGATTCTGATAAACTCGGAGTTATTACCGGTTCTAAAGTAAAAGTAGGTATTAATGCCAGTATAATGCCGGGAGTAAAAATTGGAAAAAACAACCGTGTTTTTCCTTCTGAGGTAGTTTATAAAGACAAACAGCAAAACAACACATGAAGCCAAAAAAAGTTGTTGTTTTCGGCGGCGGTACCGGTACTTTTGTCACTCTTTATGGCTTAAAGAAATATCCAGTTAACTTAACTGCAATAGTGAACATGACCGACAGCGGCGGTAGCACCGGTAAATTAAGAGATCAATATGGAGTACTGCCACCTGGAGATGTTCGGCAAGCGCTGGTTGCTTTATCCGACTCCGATCAGATTTGGCGAGAACTATTCCTTTACCGTTTTCAAAATGGGGACTTTGGGGGCCACAATTTTGGCAACCTTTTTTTAACTGCGTTGGAAAAAATTACCGGTCGATTTGATCAAGGTATAAGACTAGCCCAAACTATTTTAAAAACCAAAGGCAGAGTTATTCCGATTACTCTTGAAAAAACACATCTTAACGCTAAGCTGGAAGACGGTACAGTTCTTAAAACTGAGGCTATTATTGATGAGAAAATTAAAAGACCAGTGATTAAGCAACTATATTTAGATAAAAAAATTAAAATTAATCCATTAGTAATTCCGGCAATTAAGGAAGCAGAAGTAATAATAATTGCTCCCGGTGACTTATATACCAGTATTTTACCCCTATTTATGTTTAGTAAAGTTGTTCAGGTTTATCAAAATAGCAATGCTAAAAAGGTCATTATCTTAAATTTGATGAATAAACTTGGTCAAACTGATAACTTTAGAGCAACTGACTTTATTAGAGTTTATGAAAATACTTTAGGCAAGAAAGCATTTAATTATGTTGTCGCAAACAAAGCCCCTCTTAAACCACAGATAAAAAAACACTATCTTCGTTTTGGTGAAACAGAAATCATTAATGATTTTCCAAAGCAGGAAAAGGGCTTTAAAGTTTTACTAGGAAACCTGCTAAGCAGCGAAACTTCACCAACAGACAAGGCTGATAAACTTTCCAGAAGTATGCTGCGACATGACCCGGAAAAATTAGCCCAGTTTCTTTGGCTAAACGTTATATCCAAAAGCTAATTTTTTTATTATAATTACCCTCGGATGAATAAATACGTTAAGGTGAGAACACTTAAGCAGGGATTTATAAATGCCTTTGCCGGTTTAGGTTGGGCTTTTAAAACCCAAAATAATTTTAAAATTCATTTTCTAGCCCTTTTTATCGCTCTTTTTTTCGGTTTTATTTTAAGAATCACCTATCCGGAATGGTTAATTTTAATTACTGTCGTTGCCGGCGCTTTGATTTTAGAACTGGTTAATACCAGCCTTGAACAAGCTACCGATGCTTTTACCACCGAGTATAACCACTTTATCAAACAAGCCAAAGACACAGCCGCCGCTGCAGTTTTGGTTTATGCATTTTACTCATTGGTAATTGCTATTATTATTTTTGGGCCCCGTTTTGTTCAGCTAATATTTGGTAATACTATATAAGAATGATTAGTTTATATTTAGGAATACTGCTTTTCTCTTTTGTTTTTAACTCATTTTTAATGGTCCCGTTTATTAATCTTCTTTACCGGCTGAAGTTTCAGCGGCAAAAACAAAAAACCAAAGATCCTTTTAATAGACTAACGCCAATTTTTGATTTTTTTAATAAGAAAAAGGCGGGTGTTCCTATTGGTGGTGGAGTTTTGATTGTAACAACGACTCTTTTTTTGTATATCTTTTTTCTATTTCTGTTTTACCTATTCTCAGTCCCAATTATTTCAATCTTTGAGGATGTATTTAAAGAAGCGGTGATTGTTTTTTTTACTTTTTTTTCATTTGCTTTTTTGGGCTTCTACGACGACGCTCATAAGATATTTACCAATAAGAAACATTCTTTTTTTGGTTTGAGATTAAGGCATAAGCTAATTATTGAGATTGTTTTGTCATTAATTATTAGCTACTGGCTTTATTATTGGCTGGGTATCAACTTTATTCATATTCCTTTTTTTGGAGTTTTTGAGCTTGGTTTTTTCTACGTTTTTTTTGCCGCTTTTGTGATTATTGCTTTTGCCAATGCCTTTAACATCACCGATGGTTTAGATGGATTAGCGGGGGGCATCCTGTTAATTAACGTTCTTACTTTTTGGGTTAT
>CAZEVA010000042.1:0-3405 GCA_964515585.1 uncultured Gammaproteobacteria bacterium
CTGGGATAGGTAACTTTGTAGCTAAATTTAGCCGAAGTTCCCCAGGCTTCAAAATCAATCTGTTTAACCACTCCTGCCGGTAAAGCAAAGTCGTCAACATACTCCGGCTCCGGCGGGGCAGCAATATTCCACATATTAATTTCTGATAGCTCAATTTGGCGGGCATCTTTAGTGCCATAAAGCGAGATAGTCAGCTTCATCTGTTCAGTGTCAACCTCTGTTTGAATTAAAAGAGAGGAAGTATAATCGTTCTTGAATTTCAGGTCAACAGATGGCAAATAGATGGTGGCGTCGAAACCAGGCTTAGAGTCTTGTTCGTAGTAGCCCACACGATAGGCATGAGCAGTGCGTTCAATAATTGGTAAACCGGCGTTTAGAGCCGCTCTAAACATTGTTGTTGATACTTGGCAGATGCCGCCGCCGTCATCCAAAACAGTTTTGCCATTTTTTATAACATAGGCAGAAGCAAAGCCAGTGCGGCTGGAAATCTCGCCTAAAAACTCATCAAAGGAAAAGATTTGCTCAGGTTTAATAATCAAGCCATTAATTTTATTGGCCCCGGTACTAATATTATGCACTCTTTCTGGAGCCGATCCGGCAAAATACGAACTTCCCTGGCCAACCAGCTCATTTATGCCAAGATTATTAATTTCAGCTAACCTTACCTTTGTGGTCAAAACTTTTTTAGGAATATTTATCCTAACTTTTTTTACCGGTTTGTCTCTTTGTTGGCTAATCGCTTTTTCAATCTGTAGCTGTGTGTCGGTAATTTCCATTTCATAGCCGTTCTCTTCTTTCTTAAAGGCCAAAACCTTGTTATCCTGAAAGTCAAAGCGGGCGTCAACAGGTTCTTTTTTATAGCCCAAAGCCAGCTCTTCAAGTATATTTTGTAAATATTCGTGGTCATAAACAGGATCGAGTTCAAAGTTATATCTTTCCCAACCTAAGTTAAGGGCAATCCTTTGATACAAGGCCGATAAACCCTGCCCTCGGCCAACCAAATAGGCTTGGTCGATGGCTCTATCAACCGGAAGCTGGTATTTAAGTTTTTTTGCCGGAATAACCGCTACTTCCTTTTTTTCAAACCAAAGGCTAATATTAAATTGGTCAATTTTAGGATATTTTTTAGCCAGTGTTTTGCCAGCCTGTTTTTTTGTTAGATTCCCAACATATACTTGGTCGAGATAAATATTTGGTAAGATAATATTAGGCGAAATTTTTGATTTGTTGTAGCCAATACTAACTAACCAAGAACAGAGGAAAATTGTTAGTATAAAAAAAATAGCGATGAGCTTATTTTTGGGGTTCATCACAAAATTATTATAGCTTATTATGGAAAACAAAACAGAGGCTAACTCTGAGCAGGAAAAAGTTGTTTTTGATAAAAGTAGTGACAATGCGCCTGAGGCGCCTGCTACTGCAAACGCTAATGTCATTCCTGAGGAATATCTAACCGATGAAGATTTGTATCCGGCTACAAGCAGTGATTCAGGAGGGGCTATGGGAACTGCCAAAAAAAAGATGCCCATTATCATTCTTGTTTTTTTGGCTTTAGTTATTCTTATTGGAGCCGTTTTTTTTCTGGCTGGCAATTTAAATAAAAAACCGGCAGCGCCTGGAGAAGTTAAGCTCACTTTTTGGGGACTGTGGCAGTCGGAGCAGGTAATGTCAGAGCTCATAAAAGACTATCAAAAAACCAATCCTCATGTTGAAGTCAGCTATATTCTCATGGATGCAAAAGACAATTATCGAGAAAGAGTTTTGGAGCGAACCAGAAATGGCACTGGTCCTGATATTTTTCGTTTTCACAACAGCTGGGTTCCGGTAATTAAAGAGCTGTTTGTTCCGGCACCTGAGACTGTGTTTACCGCTGAGGATTATGAAAAAACATATTATCCGGTTATTACTAGCGACTTGGTTTTAGAAAACAAAGTTATTGCTGTTCCTTACCATCTAGACGGTTTAGTACTTATTTATAATCAATCTTTGCTAAAAAATGCTGGCATCAACAAGCCGCCAACTGACTGGGAAAGTCTTATTAATGATTCAAAAACGATCACTGTACGTGACAGCGAAGGTGAGATAGTTACTGCCGGTATTGCTTTGGGCGCCGCTGAGAACATCAGCCATTTTAGTGATATTTTGGGCTTAATGTTTTTGCAAAATAACGTTGATTTGAAAAATCTGGAGGGCGACCTTAATGCCGAGACAGTGCTGGAAACCTATACTAATTTTGTGTTGTCGGCCGAGCCGGTATGGAGCCAGGCCTTTGACAACTCTATTAATGCTTTTGCTGAGGAAAAGGTGGCTATGATTATTGCTCCGGTTTGGGAAATTGAGGTTATCAAACATCTCAATCCCGATTTGGAACTAAAAGTGACTAGTGTTCCACAAATTCGCGGCGGCACCAAAAAGAATTTAGCAAACTATTGGGCCGATGGTGTTTCTCGTGGCTGCAAAAATCAGGAGCAAGCATGGGACTTTTTAAAGTTTTTGGCTGAAAAGGAACAGCAAAGTCGCCTGTTTGAACTGGAAGTAAAAAATGGCCGTATGTTTGGTAACGTTTATCCTCGCCAGGATATGGCCGAACTTTTGGTTGATAATGAATATCTTAGCCCGCTGGTTAAAGATGCCGGCATTCTCGACTCAATGCCGATAGTCAGTCGAACTTATGACAATGGCCTTAACGACGAGATTGCCGAAAGCTACCTAAAAGACAGCGTCAACAGTATTTTGTTGGGAACTTCAGTAGGGGAGGCTTTGGGAAACTTTAGTTTGGGAGTAAACCAAGTCTTTGAAAAATATAAACTCTAGCCTTATTTAACTCTAATTCTCGTCCCCGGCTCTACCAAATCGGGATTGGAAAAATTATTGAGTTCAACTATTGTTGGGTATAGTTGGCCGTCTCCATATTCTTGGCTGGCAACATCAGACAATGACTCGCCCTCTTTGAGAATGTAGTACGCGGCCGATTCTTCTGGTTCTTTTTCCGGTTCTTCTGTTACTGTTACAGCTGGTTGTTGGCTTGGTTGTTGAGTGTAAAAATAAACACTTAAATAAACGAAAAAAACCAACATCACTGATAAGCTTAAAAAGCCAATCATAAACTCCTTGGGTTTATTTTTAATCAAGGCTTCTGCCTTTTCTACCCAGTTTTTTGTTTGTGTTAGTTTGTTTTTTTTCTTTGCCATTTTCAAAGGATTATACCAAAATTATATTGGAATTGTATTTATATCTTTCTGTTGAGGGTGGGCGGGGCTGACGGGACGTTACATGAACTGAGAAGTGGGTAAATAGCTATTTTTAGTTATTTTGTGTTTAGTTATTTTTCTCGCCAAATTCGTCTTTCCTTCATTTTTTCTATTAAGTTTTCATTGGTGAATGAACAGGCAATATATCTTTTAA
>CAZEVA010000043.1:0-2953 GCA_964515585.1 uncultured Gammaproteobacteria bacterium
GTGTTCTTAGAGTAATTAATATGGAAGCCGCGGAGGAAGCCGACCAACCCTTTAGTATGCTCATGGGTGAAGAAGTCCCGCCGCGAAAAAAATTTATTCAAACCCATGCCAAAAGTGCCAATTTGGATGTTTAAAAAATATTTATTAGTTAATTATTAAAAAAATATGAACTTTAAAAAACTGCCCCTCAAACTAGAGAGTTTGCCAAACTGCTTTGTTTATGTTGAGATTCCCATGAACAGCAAGGTTAAGTATGAAATTGACGAAGAAACCGGTTTTTTAATGGCCGACAGATTCTTGTTTACTGCCATGAAGTTTCCCTTTAACTACGGTTTTATTCCTAATTCCTTGGGCGAAGACAACGACCCGCTAGATGTTCTTCTTCTAGCATCAGAAACAGTTACTGCCGGCGCTGTGGTTAAAGCAAAAATTATTGGTATGCTGGAAATGAAAGACGAAGCCGGAGTCGACACCAAGCTCATTGCCGTGCCAATTAAAAAAATCGACCCTTTGTATGGCGTTTACAGCGATATTGGTGACATTCCTTCAGCTGTTAAAGACAAAATCAAGCACTTTTTCGACCACTATAAAGAGCTTGAGCCCGATAAATGGGTGAAAACCGAACGTTTTCTTAATCAGGAAAGCGCTATTAAATTAGTTAAAAAATTGTCTGCCTAACAAAATAAAAAGCTTTCTAAAATGACGAAAATAATTCCCACAGATATCACCAGAGAAATGAAGCGAGCCTATCTCGACTATGCTATGAGTGTGATTGTCGCACGGGCTCTGCCCGACGTTCGCGACGGGCTAAAGCCAGTTCAACGCCGCATTATCTACAATATGCACAAGCTTGGCTTGTCTTACAACAGCCGCTATTCCAAAAGTGCTAAGGTTGTCGGTGAGGTTTTAGGCAAATACCATCCTCACGGTGATTCGCCGGTTTACGAAGCGATGGTTAGAATGGCCCAAGAGTTTTCAATGCGCATTCCCTTAATTAAAGGGCAGGGAAATTTTGGTTCTATAGACGGCGATCCGCCGGCGGCAATGCGATACACGGAGGCAAAGCTAGCTAAAATTAGCGAGGATCTTCTCACTGATCTTCACAAAGATACGGTTGAGTTTCGCGAAAATTTCGATTCCACTCTCAAAGAGCCAACCTGCCTGCCGGCCTCCATTCCCAATCTGCTTTTGAACGGTTCAGAGGGAATTGCTGTTGGTATGGCTACTAAAATTCCACCACATAACCTTACCGAACTGCTTAATGCGCTAAAAGTAATGTTACAGTTCCCAAATTACGACAAGCAGGCCACTATCGACGAAGCCGCCAAAATGGCCACCTTTAGTGTCACTTTAGAACAGTTAATGGAGTTTATCAAAGGCCCAGACTTTCCTACAGCTGGCCACTTATTTAGTAAAGCTGATATTTACCAAGCTTATCTCACTGGCCGTCATTCACTGCTAATGCGAGGGGTCGCCAAAATTGAGGATATTGGCAAAGGCAAACAAGCCATTGTTATTACCCAACTGCCATATCAGGTAAACAAAGCCACACTAGTGCAAAAAATTGCCCAACTGGTGCAAAACAAGCTGATAGTTGGCATCTCCGACTTGCGCGACGAGTCGGATAGGCACGGCATTAGGGTGGTAGTTGAGTTAAAACGCGACGCCGCCGCCAAAAAAATTCTTAATAATCTTTTCTTAAAAACCCAACTGCAAAATACCTTTCCGGTTAACATTGTTGCCTTAGTTGATGGCGTTCCCCAAACCCTATCACTAAAAACAATTCTTGAGCTTTTCCTTCGGCATCGAGCTGAGGTAATTATCCGGCGCTCACGCTTCGAACTGGAGCAAGCCAAACACCAGGCTCATATTCTCGAAGGTCTCTTAATTGCTATTGATAACATCGATGAGGTAGTGGAAATTATCAAAAAATCCAAGGACGAGGCTACAGCCAAACAGCGTTTGATAGCACGCTTCAAGCTTTCCGAAATCCAAACTCAGGCCATTTTGGATATGCAACTCAAGCGCCTAACTGCTTTGGAAAAAGACAAACTGCTTCAACAGCTTGAAGAACTGCGGCGCGAAATAGCCCGCCTCGAGAAAATCCTTAGCTCACTAGTTAATATTTTGGCCGTTATTAAAGAAGAAATTGACGAGCTACTAGAAAAATACAAAGAGCCTCGCCGAACCAAAATTATCGCCAATCGTCCGGGCGAGTTTTCAGAAGAGGAGCTCATTGAAAACAAAGATACCTACATTTTACTCACTCAAAACGGCTACATCAAACAACTGCAAAAAAGTTCCTTCAAAATTCAAAAGCGGGGCGGCAAAGGCGTTTCCGCCATTAAAACCAACGAAGGCGACGAGGTGATGAAGCTTGAGTACTGTCAAACCCACGACAACCTACTATTCTTCACCAACAAGGGTCGGGTTTTTCAACTCCGAGCTTGGGAAGTCCCCGAGGGTTCCCGCCAAACCAAAGGCAAGGCCATTGTCAACTTTCTTAATTTAAATGGCTCCGAACAGGTAACTACCTTCTTCCCTTTTAACTCTAGCAACCATCAAGATAATGCCTTCTTGTTTATTACCAAAAATGGGGTAATTAAAAAAACTAAATTAGCAGAGTTTGCCAATATCCGCACCAATGGGCTTATTGCTATTAAACTAAAAGGCGCAGATGAGTTAATCAATGTAGAGATAGTCAACAAGGATGACCTTTGCTTTTTGGTTTCCTCAGGCGGCAAAGCCATTACTTTCGCCGAGCACACCACTAGGCCAATGGGCCGAATGGCTAGCGGGGTTAGGGGTATTAAACTGCGGCCTAACGAACAAGTGTCTTCAGTCAGCATACTGTCGCCTAAAGACGTAAAGAACAGCCATATTCTCATCGTTACCAAAAAAGGTTATGGCAAGCTGGTTAAGGCCACCAGTTTTAAGCCTCAGTATCGTGGCG
>CAZEVA010000044.1:0-4281 GCA_964515585.1 uncultured Gammaproteobacteria bacterium
TGTTAAAGTGGCTGTTGGTTGTGGCTTAGTGGTTGGTTGTGGCTTAGCTGTTGGCTGTGGCGGTTGTGGGGTGCAAGAAAAGCTCAACGAGTCTGAAAAGTTGCTGAAATTTGCGTCGTCGCTACAGTTTGAACAAAACGAGTAAGCATAACGCGCATAAAGTGTTTGATTGGTTTGGGCTTTTATCGTTAACCTAACAAAATCATCATTAGTGGGTGGCTTAACTTTACCGTTGTAAACATTCCCAGCTCCTTTATCTGTTCCAATTTGCCACCAATAATTACCATAGTCTTTATTGACCGGAATAACCAAGTTAGCATCCCATTGGTTATTTTCATTATTTCCACAAGAGTCGAGACTTGGCTTGTTATTGGGAGTGGGGACGTTTACTCCGGTGTTGAGAGTAAAATCAACATCATGAGCTGGAGCAGTAACGATTTTATTAGTGGTAGTGGCTACCGACTTTTCGTTTACCTGCAGATCAATGCCAATTTCATAGTCAACTCCAGCTTTTGCTTCTGTCCATTGCCAAGTTTGAGTGCCATTCTTTGGGTCTTTTAGGCGGGCTATCTCTGTCCATTTATTGGCTCCTGGCGGGCTCCACATAATTAAGGCGCTGGTATATTGTTCTTCTGGGCCATTAATGGTTAAATTGCCGCTAATAGTAGCTTTTTTATTGCTGTTTGGGTTGGTTGCTTCAGAATTGATTAAAAAAGAAACTTCGTCGGTTTTAACTCCTGTTTCGTTATAAGTAGCTGATTCTCCAATGACCTTGTTTTCGGAAATAAGTAAAGCTCTCATTTGGTATTTTGTGTTAGGAACTGCCTTTTCCCATTGCCATGTGTTTGTGGCTTTTACGTCATCACTAGTCCACTGATTAAGAAAATTAGGTTCTTTGGCAGTTTTTGTTTGCACCTCTAGGGAGGCGTCGGTGGGAATATAGCCGTATACTTTAATAGTCCCGCCCATATCCACCTTTTGTGTGTCAACTACTTTTTTGGGCAGATCCTCCCATGTTACAGAGAGAGTGAGCTCCTCGTTTTTTGCAGGCGCAGAAACAACAAGGCTGCTACTGTCTTTAATTACTTCACTGCCGATTTGTAAACGAGCTTTAATCTCGTAAGTTTTTCCTTCTTCGGCCTTGTTCCAGCTCCAGGGAGCTTCGTCTTTGAGTTGGGTAACTACCCCGGTTTCAATAAAATCACTCTCTGATTGGAAAGGGCGGTAGAGAATAAATATCTCTCCCTCGTCCCCTTTATCTGGTTCCAGCCGGTTGAAGTTTACTGTTCCGGCAATAACTGTGGTTTTTGCAATCAGTTTTCCATAAGCAAAAAAAATTAGAAAGCCAACAAGGACAAGAAGTAAAAGATTAGAAGAGAAGTTTGAGTTTTTCATAGAAAAGATTATATACTATAAGTTGACAATTATAAATTACATTTTTTTAAAATGAACAAATTACAAACCCTTCGCTTGGTTGTGGTTTTTTTACTTATAGCTTTAGTTGGCCAGTATTTTTTTTATAACGGTGGGCTTAACCAAAAAAAAGGCGAGTTGTTGTTAAGAACAAAGACGGTTGAAGAAAACAATAAGCAATATCTAATTAGTGCTGAATATCCACAGTTTGCCAAAGCGGCCCCTGAGTTAAGCGAAAAAATAGAAGCTTATGTAAAAGGCAAGCTTGAGGATTTTAAAAAAAACGGTAACAAAAACAATCCTAACCAGCCGTTTACTTTTTACTTAAACTGGAGCTCACAGCAGTTAAACGATAAGTTTATCAGTGTTATTATTAGAGTCGAGTCTTTCTCTGGTGGAGCTAATCCTCTAGCGGAGCTGGCGGTTTTTAACTATGACCTTGAGAATCAAAAAGAAGTTGTTCTTTCTGATCTTTTTCCCGAGCAAAAAAACTACTTAAAAATAGTTTCTAACTACGCAAGGGATGAATTAAAAGAGATTTTGGCGACTGAGGACAGTTTGGAAAATCCTGAGCTTGAAAAAATGTTTCAAGAAGGCACTGCCCCTGAGGAAGCAAACTTTGCTAACTTTACTTTTAGTAGCCAAACAATCAAATTTTATTTTCCAGTTTATCAGCTAGGTCCAAGAACACTAGGTGAGCAAACAGTGGTTTATCCTCGAGCCTTGATAACCAAAAAACCAACGGCAAAGAATATATCTAATATGGCTAATCCCGCTTCAGTAAATTGTGTTAATTTGGGAGGAGAGCTGAAGATTAAAAAAGATAGAGAGGGAGGCGAATATGGACAATGCCTTTTTCCCAACGGTAAAATATGTGAGGAATGGGCCTTGTATCGAGGGGAATGCTCTCCGGAAAACTAGTAATGGAAGACAAACGATATTTGGCACTAAAGCAAATTCGCGACGAGGTTTTGACACTTAAATCCTCGCCCCTTTTTCAGTATCGCACCGAAAATAAATATTTTCCGGTAATTGGCGAAGGGAGTCATTATGCTCAAATTATGTTTGTTGGAGAAGCGCCGGGAAGGAATGAGGCAGAAAAGGGTAGGCCGTTTTGCGGAGCGGCAGGGAGAATACTTGACGGTTTGCTTGAAGAAGCTAAGCTGAAGCGAAAGGATGTTTATATTACTAACATTATTAAAGATAGGCCGCCAGGTAACCGCGATCCTTTGCCAGAAGAAATTGAACTCTATGCCCCTTTTTTGAAGCGGCAAATTGACATTATCAAGCCGCCCTTAATTGCTACCTTGGGCCGATTCTCAATGGCCTTTGTGATGCAGGAATACGGTTTGGAAAAAGAGTTAAAGTCAATTTCACAAATCCATGGGCGCCGGTTTGAAACTGAGCTCTCTTATGGAAAAGTGAGTATTATTCCTCTTTATCATCCAGCGGTAGCAATATACAAAGCGGCGATGAAAGAAGCGTTAACCAAGGACTTTCTGAAGTTGAGGGAACTATAAGATTTTTTGTTTTTTTACTGGTGTTTATCTATATATCTGGCAATTTGTTCTCTTTGCCTGATGTAGTTAGCAATTATTCGGTGAAGCGGACCGCCAGCCATATTGATTCTGGCGACAAAACCAAGAGGATCGTTAGCACTGGGGGCTTCAGTATTAAAATTGCCATTAAGTGCTTTGGGTAATATTCCTAATATGGAAGTAGCATCAATTTTAGGAACAATTAATTGTTCAGAAACGGTAGTAATATTGCCTTGATAATCAGTTTGATATTGGTAGTTTAATAGTTTGCTAACGTCGCCGCCAAAATATTGAATTAACTCGTCCATTTTTTTCTCATTTTCTTTTCTAAAAGCAGTTGCTTTTGCAGTTTGCTCTCCTGGGTTATCAACTAGATAGCAGTTATAAGCGGCCTCTTTAATGTCTTTAATTACTTTAAAGGCTAAATTATCAATAAGGTTAAAAGTAGTGTTGTCTAAGGGAACGCTAGACTCTCCATTAAGCAGGCGGATAATAACGTCTTTTTTCCCCGAGAGAGCGATACTGTTAAGTGCGTTCTGGCCAATTCGATTAATAATTCTCTCTGTGTGTCTTGAGTCTCTCCCCACACCTGCTAAATGCCCAAGTATTCCAGAGAGATCTCCGGCTTTTCGATTGGCCATACTCATTAGATAGGACTTAGTCATTGGTGCCGTCGCTTCCAAGAGAAAACTAAAATCTTCTTTGTTAATGACAAGATTTGAGTATCTTAAAGTATTAAGATAAGAATTAATAAGGGGAGTATCTTTTCTGTCTAGGCAAACCACCTCAAAGCCTAGCCTTTCTGGATTGGGAACTTCAATTTCTTTGTTTATCATAAATTTGCCAGATTGTATCATCAAAGCAAGCAAAAATCAAGATCTATCAGCCCGCAGTCAAATTTATGTTAATATTTTGTTAGAAAAATAATAAAAAGTACATAACTTATGATTTTTGGCACTAGTTTTTCACATCGATATGTTAGCGAACGTTTTAGGCTGTCACCAAAAATAGCTTTTGCTGATTTACTAAAAATGCGCTTTTCTCTGCTTCGGCTAAGTTGTTACTGGAGTGAGATTGAAAACGTGAAGGGCCGCTATGATTTTTCGCAAATAAAAACTTTGTTGTTGATGGCGCAAAAAACTAACCAAGAGATAGTGCTAACTATAGGTATGAAAGCTATGCGCTGGCCGGAATATTATTTGCCAAAATGGACAAATTATACTGAGGTTACCAAAAACCCAGAAAGATTATTGGCTTTTATTAAAAAGGCGATTTGTCTAGCCAGTAATTTTAGTTGTGTAAAGTATCTGCAAATAGAAAATGAGCCGTT
>CAZEVA010000045.1:0-3864 GCA_964515585.1 uncultured Gammaproteobacteria bacterium
TGTTTCTCCGTTTAACCAGTGGGGCCACACTCCGTGAAACCGGTCGGCCAACCCTCCAATAAATCTAGTAAATTATATCAATAAACATTATACTCATAATAGCATGGCCAAAAAGAAAGCTAATTCTTTAAAGGGGGTTTTTGCCCTACTTCTTTTACCATCGGTTATTTTGAATCTATATTTTGGCTATAAATTACAACAGCAGACCGAAAGTACTTATGGAGTAATAGCAGTGTTGGACGGAGATACCTTAGTTTTGGAAAACAAAGTACGTTTAAGATTAAGAAACATTGATGCCCCTGAATTAAAATACTGTGGCGGTATGGAGGCAAAAAAAGAATTGGAGAGACTATTAGGAAAAGAAAAGAAGATAACTATCAGTGAGAGAATTTTGGACCAGCGGGGACGACCAATGGCTTATGCTTCTCGCGGCAAAGTTTTTTTAAACCTGGAGATGTTAAAACAAGGTTTAGCCAGATATCACCATGACAGTTCGGCTAAACAACAAATTTTGAAACAAGCTGCAGACAACGCCAAGGCTAAAAAAATTGGCTTGTACAATAAATGTGTGCATGAAGAACCACCAAATGATAATTGTATAATAAAAGGGAACATTGACAACAATAGTCCATATACCAAGCGCTATTATTATCCAGGTTGTGCTCAGTATAAATTTGTGATTGTTGAGGAAGACCAGGGTGAAGAGTGGTTTTGCACTGAAAAACAAGCGCAAAAAGCCGGCTATCAAAAAGCCAAAAGCTGCTATTGAGAAAAAAATAGAAACAATATAAATCTAGTTATTCTGAAATATTGTTTAGATGACCAGTATAGTTAACTAATTTAATTTGCGGTTTGTTTTGATATTCAAGACTGGTAATAGAACAGTTGAATAATCGATAGCCTGTGCCTCCTGGATAATTTTTCTGTAATGGGGCAAGGACCGTATCTTTAAAGCAGTTACGCAAATAGTCGGCAATAGCACCACCATGAGTAACAAGAATAATATGCTGGCGTTTTTTTAAATCAAAATTTGTAATTAACTGAGCAATTCTTTTTCCGGTAGCACGAGAAGAGCTCCCCCATTTTGGTTTATAATCTCGATTGTGTGTTGATAAAATCCACTCGTTGATAAATATATCGCGAGGAGTTAATTTAGGATTCCAATTCATACGTTCAATTAGTAAAGAATTTGTTTGATAAGAAAGATTAAGTGTTTGGCTAATATATTGAGCTGTTTCTACCGTACGTTTAGACGGACTGGAAATAATTTTGTTTATAGGAAATTGACTAAAATATTGTCCTGCTTGCTTAGCCTGTTTGATACCAATTTTAGTCAATTTTGGGTCTTCAATCCCTAGTTGTTTTTCTCCGTGGCGAACAAAATGAATTATTGTCATATTAAAGAAATTAATTATTATCTAGCTTGTCATCTAAACTCATAATTCATGAAAAATTATAGCACCTGAAGCTCTATATTTTACTATCAATAGTATCAAGAATACTAATCAAGGCAGTAAAATTTACTATAGATCCAAAAAAAATTAAAGGGTTTTAGTCGTCCTATTGCACCGAATCACTCCGCCAAAGGCGGACAGGACTCCCGGGGGGAAGTTTGGAGAGGATTGATATAATAGTATTGATGGATCCGCTAGCAGAAATCAAAAAGCGAATTGATATTGTTGAGTTTATCAACCGTCATGTGCCGCTACAAAAAGCAGGGCGTAACTTTAAAGCTTGCTGTCCTTTTCACCAAGAAAAAACTCCATCGTTTGTCGTTTCCCCAGACAGGCAAATTTGGCACTGTTTTGGAGCCTGCAACGAAGGCGGCGATATTTTTAAATTCTTAATGAAATGGGAAAACGTTACTTTTGGCGAAGCTTTAAAAATATTGGCTGAGCAAGCTGGGGTTAAGTTAAAAAAGGGTAGTTTTGTAGACAACGATTGGGATAGAAAACAAAGATTACTAAGTATTAACCAATATGCCGCTGACTTTTATCAGTTTTTACTGGAAAAGCATCGTCTTGGAGAGCGCGGCAGAGCTTATTTGGAAAATCGTGCTGTTAATTTGAAAACCGCCAAACATTTTTATTTGGGTTATGCACCAAAGTCATGGAACGCTCTTTTGCAGTTTCTACGCAAAAAAGGATATGGAGAAAGTGAAATATTAAGCACAGGATTAATTATTAAAAGCCAAAATAACAGACATTACGACCGTTTTCGCAGTCGACTGATGTTTCCCCTAACCGATTTACGCGGCAATATCCTCGGGTTTTCCGGCAGAGTAATGGACAAAACCAGTAAAGGCGGAACTGAAATGAAATACGTTAACACGCCGGAAACTATACTCTATCACAAACGGGAAAACCTGTTTGGTTTGCACCAAGCTAACAAACATATTCGCGAACAAGACGAAATTATTTTGGTTGAGGGAGAGTTTGATGCAATTTTAGCTCATCAGCATGGCTACAAGCAAACAGTAGCCATTAAAGGCTCTGCCCTAACCCGTGACCATCTAAGACTTATTAAACGCTTAAGCAAACGGATTACTTTTTCTTTGGATATGGATAAGGCTGGACAAGAGGCCATAAAAAGAAGTATTGAGGAGGCAGAAAAGTTTGATTTTCAAATGCATGTTATTAACCTCTCCGGCGGCAAAGACCCGGCTGACATCTTTAAAAATAACCCAAAAGAGTTTGATAAATTCTATAAACAAAAACAAACTATTTATGAGTATTTAATTGATTACTTTAGCCAAGACCAGGATTTGACTACTGTTTATGGTCAAAAAACAGTGGTTGAGGCGATGATGCCATATCTTTCTAATATCTATAACCCAATATTGTTTGATTTTTATTTGAAGCTGTTATCAAAAAAAACCAGCACTGACAAAGAAACAATAAAAAAAGCCATTTTTCGCTATCGGCAAAAAGAAAAGCAAGGCCAAAAAAAAGAAAGTGGTTTGGAAAAAGTAAGCAAAAAGAATGTTGAGGAGTCTCTGGAAAACTACTTATTGGCGCTACTGGTACAATCCAAAGAACAGGCACTGCTCTTAAGGAAGGTTGAGAAAGAACTTGAGAAAAACGATTTTTATTCGCCCTCGGTATATAAATTATTTACTTTGGCTGGAAAATATATTGAAAAAGGTCCTGACAAATTGCTGGAACTTTTAAACCAAAATTTGCCCAGCGAACTAGCTGACACCTTCAATCGTGGTTTTCTCTACGAACTACCAACTGCTAAGATTAATTATCCAAAAGAAATTACTAAAACAGTGTTGAAAATTAAAAAATATTCATTAAAAAAGCAAATTCGTAAACTGACGGCCAGTGATAAGCAAACAGAACTTAAAAACAAACTTAAAGCTCTAAGAGAAGTAGAAAAATCACTTTCGATTGTATAAAATACAGTTATGCCAATAAAACTCGAAGAGTTTAGTTCTGCTGTGCAAAAATTTATTAAGGAGGGGGTTGATTCTGGTTTTGTTGTTTTAGACGATGTTCTGAGCCTTTTCCCAGAACCGGAAAAACACGTTACTGAGCTGGACAACTTGTTTGACTATCTCTTGGAGAAGAATATTGATGTTTTTGAAAACGTGTCTACCAGAGAAGAACAAGACGCCCAAAAAACCACTCAAGAACTGGAAAAAGAGCTGGAAAACATGATTAAGTTGGAAAAGGGCGAGAGCCTTGACCCAATAAAAATATATCTTAAGGAAATTGGCACTTATCCCCTTTTGAAATTTGAAGACGAAATCTCTTTGGCTAAACGTTATGAGGATGAAGACGAGGAAGCCCGCCGCATTTTGGTGGTTTCAAATTTGAGGCTGGTAGTATCAGTGGCTAAAAAACATATTGGCCGAGGCTT
>CAZEVA010000046.1:0-3390 GCA_964515585.1 uncultured Gammaproteobacteria bacterium
TCTTCCCGGTCAGCGGGATAGTTTTTTTCGGCTAATTTTTTGGAGACAGACGTAAGTTTTCCCGCCACAATCTTCAAGCCGGTTTTTTCAAATCGAGAAGTAATTTCGCCCACTAAGCCGCGAGCAACACCATCGAATTTAACTAACACTAAAGTTTGTTCCATTTTTTAGAATAAATTAGTAATAAAAATATTATAACTAAAAACTGATATTTTTGTGAGGGCTAATAATGGCCAGATTTTGCTTGTTTGGCTGATAAATTTTTTTGGCTAACTCAACCACTTGGGCAAGAGTAACTTTTTCGATATTTTCCAGCACTGTTTTTAAATTCGACTCTTCTTGGCCAAATAGAGTGCGTTTGCCAAAAAACTGGGCCAAGTTGAAGGAATCCTCCAAGGCCAAAATGGTGCGGCCTTTAACCATCTCTTTGGCTTTTTTTAATTCCACTTGTTTTAGGCCGCCGCCGGCAATTTTTTGTTGCTCTTTAGTTATTAGAGAAACGGCTTGTTTTATTTTTTCGGGGTTTACGGAAACTCCAGCACGGGTGTAGATATAGCCGGTTTCGGCATAAAGATCGGTGCCGGACTGTATGTAGTAGCAAAGTCCGCGCCGCTCGCGTAGCTCATAGAAGAGCCGGCTGCTCATACCGCCGCCCATAATCGCGGCCAAAACAGTCAGCACATATCTCTGCTTGCTGTGACGTGATAAAGCTGGATAACCGAGAATGAAATGAGCCTGTTCGCTCGGCCTAGCCAGCAAGCGGATATGCGGCCGGCTTTGAGTTTTGTTGTAAGTAACAAAACTTAACGTTGGCTTGGCCTGCCAACCACTAAACTTGGCATAAATTTGTTTTTTAATTTTTTCTTCCTGGCCATTTAAACCGCCGGCAACTACCAAAACGGCGTTATTAGGCCGGTAAAGGCTGTTCATATAATCAACAAAGGTTTTTCTAGAAAAGGCACTAACGGTTTCTTTGCTGCCAATAGTGGCTTCACCCAAAGCATTGCCCGGAAAAATTAGGTTTTCAAAAACATCCCAAACCTTGTATTGCGGCAGATCTTCATACATATTTATCTCCTCAATAATTACTCCCTTTTCGCGTTTAATTTCTGCCGGCTTTAGCAGTGAATTCAAAATCATATCCGACAACACATCAACAACCGTGCCAAAATGCTTGAGCGGAGCTTTAATCCAATAGCCCGTGTGATCCTTGCTGGTAAAAGCGTTTTGCTGAGAGCCAATGGAGTCTAGAAGAGTGGAAATAGAAAGAGCCGATGGGTAGCGGCGACTACCCTTGAAGGCCATATGTTCAAAAAAATGAGCAATGCCAGCATTTTTTTGGTTTTCGTAGCGAGAGCCGGCTCCCACCAAAAGCAAGCTGGCTACGGAAGGGAAAGCTTCGGTATCGATAAGAAGCACCTTCAAATTATTTGGAAGCAAGTACTTGGTTTTTTTCATAATAGAATGAAGTTTAGTATTTTATTCTTAATATATAAAAAACGATATTTTTTATTTTTTAAATATTTTGCCACTTTTGGTTCGGCTAGAGCTTTTTTTACTATCTCTTTTTCGTTAGCGGCTATATTATTTCTAACCTTTAATAAAGCCCTAACCTTGTTATTTATGGTAATTGGCAGGGTAATTTCCAGTTCGGCTGAGTCGATTTTAGTTGCCTCTGGCCAAGCTTCTAAATGCACGGACGTTTCCATTTTATAGACACTGTGCCAAATTTCCTCAGCCAAAAATGGGGCAAAAGGAGCCAGTAATTTTAGATATTTTTGGGCGTTGGACTGGGTTAACTTCCCTTTTTGCCAGTAGTTGGCAAACTCCATTAACGCCGAAACAGCGGTATTAAACTTCACGTTGGTAATATCGCTTTGAACTTTAACAATTGTAGTTTGAAGCTTGGTAACTAGGCTTAAGTGTTCTTCATTTTTACTCTTAGCTATATTAGCAGGGTTATTATATAGCTGATAAACTTTTGTTAAAAAGCGCTTTGCACCAAGCAAATTATTAGTTGACCATGGAATTTCTTGAGAAAACGGAGCCATAAACATCTCGTAAAGCCTGATAGTATCGGCTCCAAACTTCTTGGCCACCTCATCGGGATTGATCACATTCCCTAGGCTTTTACTCATTTTACGATGGTCGCTGGCTAAAACCATTCCCACATTCCTTAATCTCAAAAACGGCTCACGGAAATTGAGGATTTTAAGATCGTTAAGGATATGCACCCAAAAACGGGCATATAACAAATGCAACACTGCGTGCTCAGCCCCGCCCAAATACCAATCGACCGGCAAATAGTCACTTTGGAGCTTCTTGTTAATCCGAATCACTCCCCCAAAGGGGGACAGGGCTCCCGGGGTGATGTTTGGGGAGGCAAAGCGCAAAAAATACCAGCATGATCCCGCCCAATTGGGCATAGTGTCGGTTTCCCTCTTGGCAGGCAAAGAACAGTGAGGGCATTGGGTTTTGTTCCAACTTCCGGCGTTAACTAAAGGAGACTCACCACCGGAGGAAGGTTGATAATTTTTGAGGTAAGGCAGTTTTAAGGGAAGGTTTTTTTCACTAATCGGGTACCAACCATAGAGTGCCGGCTTAGTCGCGGCTATTCTTTTTTGACTTTCTCGATAAAGTTGAGGGTTGGTTTTTTTTATTTTTTCTGCCTCTATCTTATACTCTTTTGTATCAAAATAGCTCAATTTTTGCTGTGAACAACTTGGGCAGTAAACCATGGGAATTGGTTCGCCCCAATAACGCTGGCGGGAAAAAATCCAGTCGCGCAGATGGTAACTGGTTTTTCTTTTGCCAAATTTTTGCTCTTCAAGATATTTACTAATTTGCTTTTTGGCCAGAGCGGTAGTTAGGCCATCAAGAAAACCGGAGTTAATGCACCTACCCTCGCCTTCAAAAACGTCGGCCTCTTGCAAAATCGGCCCGCGATTGCCGCCGGGCTCCCGTACCACCCGAATAATTGGCAGATGAAACTGTTTGGCAAACTGAAAGTCGCGCTTGTCGTGCCCGGGAACGCCAACTACTGCCCCCGTGCCATAGTCGGGCAAAACAAAGTCGGAAATATATATGGGCATTTCTTTTTGGGTAAGCGGGTTGATAGCGTATTTACCAGTGAAAACCCCGGTTTTTTCTTTGCCTTCGCTAATTCTCTCTTGATCGGTTTTGGCCAGGGCTTTTTGGCAATAGGCTGAAACCTCGGGCTGAGAAAGTGTGGCTACAAAAGGATGCTCCGGCGCCAAAACAACGAAAGTGGCGCCAAAATTGGTGTCGGGCCTGGTAGTAAAGCAAGTTATCGTTTCTTTACTGTTCTTTACCCTGTAGGTAATGTTCAGCCCTTGCTTTTTGCCAATCCAATTTTTTTGCATCTCCAAA
>CAZEVA010000047.1:0-3055 GCA_964515585.1 uncultured Gammaproteobacteria bacterium
TTAGGTGTTTAGAGCCTACTGTAAGCCCATATCACCCCCGGGGTGATGTTCGGGGTGATGTTTACATCATGCCGGGCATGCCGCCTCCCATACCGCCCATGCCGCCCATGCCTCCTGGCATACCGCCGGCAGGAGCACCACCGTCTTTATCTTTTTCCGGAAGATCAGTAACCAGCGCCTCTGTAGTTAGAATCATCCCTGCCACCGAAATGGCGTTTTCAACAGCACTACGGGTGACTTTAACCGGATCAATAATTCCTTTTTTGAGCATTGAGCCAAACTCCAGCTCGGCAACATCATAACCGTAGTCGGCAGTTTTAGACTCCTCGACTTTGTTTACCACCCAGCCGGCGTCGATACCGGAGTTGGTAGCCAACATCCGCATTGGCTCAGCCAAAGCTTGATAAACAATTTCAATGCCGGTTTTAACCTCAGAGTTGCTAGTGCCGTCGGCTAACTTTTTCAACACTTTTCGAGCTTTAAGCAGTGCTACACCGCCGCCAGCAACAATACCTTCTTCTAAGGCCGCCTTGGTAGCTGAAACAGCGTCGTTGACTCGCTCTTTTTTCTCTTTCATTTCTACCTCAGTGGAGGCACCAACATTGATGACTGCTACCCCGCCGGAAAGCTTTGCCAACCGCTCCTGCAGTTTTTCAACATCAAACTCGGAGGTAGTTTCTTCAATTTCCCGCCGAATTTGGTTGATGCGCGAGCTGACTGCTTTTTTGTCGCCTTTACCGCCAATGATGCGGCAGTTTTCTTTGTCCATCCACACTTTGTCGGCTCGGCCACAATCTTCGGGCTCAATGGATTCAAACTTGCGACCCAAATCCTCAGAAATCACCGTGCCGCCAGTTAAAATGGCAATGTCCTCGAGCATGGCTTTACGCCTGTCGCCAAAACCAGGGGCTTTGACTGCTACAGCGTTGAAGGTGCCACGCAGTTTGTTTACTACCAGTGTAGCCAAAGCTTCACCGTCGACGTCGTCGGCTATGATAATCAGGTTCTTGGAAACCTTAACCAACTTTTCTAAAAAGGGTAAAAGGTCGGCAATAGCCGAAATTTTTTTGTCGGTAATTAGGATGTAGGGATCCTCAATTTCCGCCACCATTTTATCGGTATCGGTAACAAAGTAGGCAGAAGCGTAACCTCTGTCGAACTCCATTCCCTCTTTGTACTCAATTTCCATTTTCAGACCTTTGCCTTCCTCAACGGTAACAACACCGTCTTTGCCCACTTTTTGGATAGCCTCAGCAATAAGGGCTCCGATTTTTTCGTCGCCAGCTGAAATGTTGGCAACCTGGGTAATGGCTTCTTTGTCGTTAAGAGGAACAGCTTTGGCCATTTGGCGCAACTGCTCGACAACTTTGTCGAGTGCTAGCTCCAACCCACGGCGCAAAATCATAGAATTGGTGCCAGCGGTGATATTGCGCATACCAGCGTTAACTATTGCCTGAGTTAGTAAGGTGGAGGTGGTAGTGCCATCACCGGCAATATCGTTGGTTTTGCTAGCGGCTTCCTTCACCAACTGTGCCCCCATATTTTCAAAGGGATCTTCTAAATCAATCTCTTTGGCTACACTAACGCCATCGTGAACGACGTTGGGTGCCCCCCATTTGCGATCGAGTGCCACATTGCGGCCGCGAGGCCCCAGAGTAGTGACTACTGCTTTTGATAAGGTGTTAACGCCGTTTATCAGTTTAGTGCGGGCGTCTTGGGAAAATGCAATTTGTTTTGCCATATTTTTTTAATTAATTTATAACTTATTTAATAACGGCCATAATGTCTTTTTGCTCAACCAGCAACCATTCTTGGGTGCCAACTTTGATTTCGTTGCCGCCCCATTTTTTGTAGAGAACTTTCTCGCCCTTTTTAACCACGATTTTTTCTTCATGGCCTTTTTCTTTCTTACCAGGGCCAACAGCCATAATTTCACCCACCTGGGGTTTTTCTTTGGCTGACTCGGGCAGAACGATACCGGAAGGAGTTTTGGCCTCCTCCTCAAGAGGTTTAACTAAAACGTAATCGAATAAGGGTTTGATTTGTGTTCCCTTGATCATAATTTTTTTAATAAAACTAATAATTTTTCTAGCACCTTTTTATCATATCTGCTAGACTCTGTCAAGAGGTTATTAGGTCTGCTAAAAGTTAATACTTTAGCTTGTCGGCTCGGTTTTTTTCACGGGGAATGTATTGGAAAACTACCGGAACAGCCAACCTGGGAGTAAGTAAATTTATTTGG
Organism: uncultured Gammaproteobacteria bacterium; assembly: GCA_964515585.1. Taxonomy (GTDB): domain Bacteria; phylum Patescibacteriota; class Microgenomatia; order UBA1406; family UBA1406; genus UBA1406. The sequence continues at coordinate 2,243 of CAZEVA010000047.1, forward strand.
GCAACATACTGCCGCATTCGAGCATCTTTGATTTTCCAGCGACCGTTAAGTTGTTCTACTACAAGCTTGGAATCAATTTGGAAAAGAATTTTTTCATATCCCTGAAAAAGTTTGGGCTGACTGATTAGTTCTTCTAAAGCATAAACTACTGCCAGATATTCGGCTTCGTTGTTGGTGCAACGCGCCAATCTTTTTCTTTTTTGCAGTTTGCCAATTACCCACATCGCCCAGCCCGGGCCGGGGTTGCCTTGGGAGGCGCCATCGGTATAAACAATTAAGCTAGACATTATTTGGTAAAGTTGATTAAATGATATATATTATATGTTAATATTTTAACGTAACAATGGCTAATAAAAAGACAAAAACAAAAAAACCGCTTATTGGCAAGAAAAGGCAGGATGTTTTCTTTTTGGTTAGTGGGCTACTGCTAATTGGCTTTTTGATTTTTGGCCTTTACCAGCGAGTTGGTTACAAAAGCCAAGCCAGAGAGCAAGATGCCTGTATTGCCGGGCAAGTAAGCGACCAGGGTTGTGCGGCTCATGGCTGTGATGCCGGCACTCGCCGAGTTTGCCATTGTGTGGAAAACAATAAGTGGCAATGTAGTTGTACCGCAGACAGCGCTTGTAAGAAACCAACAAAAAACAGTGATAAAAAACTGCAAAAAATGAATCCAAAAACTCAAGCTTGGCAGCAAAATAATTCAGCCCCCGGGAAAAAAGGTCTGATTAATCAGCTTAGAGACTGTGCATTAAGCACCTGCGGCGGCTTGTGCCAAATTCCGGCAATGGAAGGGGGGGAAACAATTAAACTGTC
>CAZEVA010000048.1:0-11612 GCA_964515585.1 uncultured Gammaproteobacteria bacterium
CACAAAAGGGGCTCTGACTGATTCTCAGAATGAGGGCGAAGTTTTAGGAATAGAGAAAGTTAGATCTTTCTGGGACAATCTTTGGCAATACTTTAAAGATAATCCTCTTATTATCTTTTTCTCCTCTTTAAGCTTAATTTTCCTTCTCTATCTTTTGGCCAGAGCTCTTCGTCGCAGGCTGGAATGAAAGAAAATTATTCGCCAAAGCTTTCGCCGCGAGATTTGGCTAACAAAATAACCAAGCCGGTTACAGCGAGGCTTCATGAACGCTTTCCAAAACTGTTACCAAACCATGTTACTCTTCTGGGTCTAGTTGGGACCTCAATGTCACTTTTTCTTAATAATTATGCTTTAAAGAAAAATAGTCGGTCGTTAAGAGCGGCAGCAGCTACTGGTTATTTTCTTTCCTCAGCGGCCGACGCAATTGATGGTGCGCTTGCTAGAGAAATTGTTCAAAACGGCGGTCAGCACGATACCGTAAAAGGGCAATTAGTAGACGTTGGCGCCGACAGAGCCGCAGAAACAATGGCCGCCTTAGCTCGGATATCTGCCGGAGCAGAAAAAAAACAACCACTGGCTATTGTAGCCGCGGCTATCTCTGGAATTAGTAACTATCTTCCAAGCTACGCTCGCGCCTATGCTGAGTCTGTAGGTAAGCCGGTTGCCGAGTCTGGGCAGAATCCGTTAAGTTTTTTAGGAACCAGAGCCGGGAGGCTGATAACAACAGTTGTTAGTAACTCCGGGCTTGAAATAAAAGGTCAACCAATTCAACCGGCTGTTGACGTTTTGGCAACAACAGCAAATTTGTTAGCCACCAAAGAACGTATCAAAGTAATTTGTAATAATTCTAAAAACGAACTACCATCTTTGTCGGAAGAGCAAATAGCAGCAGCAAAAACGCGAAAAGATATGTTAGCCAAAGTAGCCGTTTTAGGCATTGGCATAATTGCCCTTCATTCTGCTTTCAGTTTAAAATCAATAAAGCAGTCTAAGCTTTCTTAACGGTAATGGTGCAGTCTTTTACCAAAGCCAAAATAGCGGCAATAGCAGCAAAAATTGGGGCCAAAATAACACCAGCTACTCCAAAAGTTAGGGGAAACTGAGCAATAGTTTTATTATTTTTATTTTTAATAATAATCCGGCGGGCATTGCCTTCTTTGAGAATGTTTTTAAGTTTTGTGGTGAAGTTTTCTTTAGTTTTTTTAGTTGCCATTTTTAGTAATTAATTTATAACTGGTGGCCAATGGTGGACTTGAACCACCGACCTCTCCGATGTGAACGGAGCGCTCTAGCCACTGAGCTAATTGGCCTGTTATGTAGTTATTTTATCAAATTGTTCTAACTTAACTCTTTTAGTTTAGAGGCAAGAGAAAGAAGAACAAAGTTTCCCAGCAAACTACTGCCGCCATAAGAAATAAAAGGCAAAGGCACGCCCACCACTGGAAGCAGGCGCAAATTCATCCCAACATTAAATGTGGACTGAACCACGAAATAGGTAAAGGTGCCAAAGATATAGTAACGATAAATTGAAGAGTATTTTTGGTTTCCAGCTTCTCTTAGCAGTAGATAAAAAAAATAAAACATAACAGATAGAGCTAGCAATCCGCCTAAGAAGCCAAAAGCCTCAACTAAAGTAGCAAAAGCAAAGTCTGTATGAGCCTCAGGTAAAAACATTAGCTTTGATTGAGAGGCAGTGTTAAAACCTTTGCCAAATATGAAACCAGAACCAATGGCAATAACCGACTGTAGCGAATTATAGTTTACTCCCGAAGGGTCAAAATTAGGGTTAATAAAAGAAATAATTCGTTCAAGCTGATACTTTTTTAAAAAAGCAAAGGAAGTCATCAGTAAAGGAACCGAAATCAGGCCAATTCCGGCATAATAGCGCCAAGGAAAGTTAGCCAGGTATAAAGGAGCCGCCAGTGAAACAAAAAGAACCACCGCAGTTCCTAGGTCTGGCTGTTTAAAAACTAGGACTACAGGCACTAAAAGAGCAAAGAAGATTTTGATAAAAAGAGCCAAAGTTTTGTCTCCGTGTTTGTTTAAAAACATAGATAGGTAAAGCAAGAAAAACGGAAAAAAAACTACCGATGGCTGTAGGTTAAATCCAAACAACACAAACCAGCGCCTAGCCCCTCTTATCGGGTCAATCATAAAAAGGAACACTAGTAATAAAATACCAATAACCGATAGTGGTTTAGATAGGTTCAGAATAATATCAGCTTCAAGGCGGCTAATGGCCAAAAAAATGGTTGCTGAAATAATCAAAAAAAACAACTGGTTGGTAGCATTTTCAAAACCAAATATAAGTTGCACAAATATACCTAACAAACTCAACAAAACCGCCAGGATAAAGAATAGTTTATTCACGCTTAATTTCGATAGTATCTTTTTTACTAAAATTAATGGACTTGGCTAAAACCTTTTGTTTAATAAAAGGGAGGTACTGTTTTGGCACTTCGGGGATAGTGAGAACAATTTTCTCATTAATACTACAGTTTAATTTTTGGCGCTCTCTCTGTATCTTTCTTATAAGGTCGCGAATCTTCCCTTCCCAAACTAACTGTGGGGTTAGGGTTGTTTTTAAAATGGCGGCAGTTTCTTTTGCCTGCTTAAAAATAATCTTTTTGATATTAAGTTCGCTTGATAACATTAGCTGATAAGCTTGGTAGTTTGCAGTAATTTTTGGCAGGTTATCCTGCTGGAGTTGGTAAACAATCTCTCCTAGAGGTTGGCGAACCTTAATTTCTTCTTTCTTTCGTTCTTTGTGTCCCATTTCGGCCAGGCTTCTTACTATTTTCATATCGTTAGTTAGTTCTGGGTTAAGCCAGTCGGCAGAAATACTTGGCCAGCTTTGTAAATGAACCGACACAGCCTTTGGTTGTAGGTATGAGAAGATCTCTTCACTATAAAAGGGTAAAAATATACTAATAATCACAGTTAAATTATTAAGCAAATAGTTTAAGGTAGAATAAAAGGCTTGCTTATCACTCTTATCAGTATTATTTTGCCAAACTCTGGAACGAGATAGTCGCAGATACCACTGTGAAGTGTCCAAAACCAAATTCTCTATAGCCTCAGCCGCTAGGGCAGGTTGGTAATTAGTGAGGCTTTGTTTTACTTTTTCTTCGGTCTGCTTTAGGCGTGAAAGCAACCATCTGTCAAGAAGGCTAAGTTTTAGTTTTGAAGGTTGGAGCACAACCTTATCTTGATAGTTATCAAGGTTAAGATAGAGCTGATAATACTTTAGAATGTTCCATAAAGGAATATGAAAACTTCGCTGGCTTTCCTTACCGATTTCGTAGCCAAAAAGTAGGTTTTTACTTGGATTTTGTTTCACATACATCCAGCGCATCACATCAACACCCATTTTTTCGGCAGCTTCATTAAATTCAATAGCGTTTCCCCAAGATTTATGCATTGCTCGTCCGTCTGCACCCACGCAGGTAGCATAACCAAGAACAGTTTTAAAAGGATTTTTTTGCTCCAGAACTGTGGACATAGCAATAAGTGAATAAAACCAATTTTTAAACTGACCGGGAAAACTTTCGGTAATAAAATCAGCCGGGAACCACTTTTGCCAATATTTCTTATCGTGTAAATAACTCACTTTTTTTGTTTTGGGGTCAACTAAGGTTGAGTAGGGAATAATACCGGCGTCAAGCCAAGGGTTACCAACGTCTTCCACTCTTTTAACTATTGAGCCACATTTTGGGCAACTAATCTCAACTTCGTCAATATAGGGTTTATGAGGGGTGTGTTTTTCAAACTGCTCCCAGCCGCGAACGGCCTTCTCTTTAAGCTCTTCTTTTGAACCAATTACTTGAACAAAGCCGCATTTTTTACATTCGTAAATTGGCAGTGCCAAACCCCAGTAACGGTTTTTTTTGCTAATGAGCCAGTCATGCATCTGATCCAGCCAGTCAAGTTCTCGCTTTAAACCAAATTCCGGCAGCCATTTAATTTGTTTGGCAACCTTAATCATTCTTTGCCTTAAAGTTAAATTATTTTTTTTAACTTCTGTCTTTGAGGGTTTGTCCATAGCAATATACCATTCGTCTGCTACTTTCCACACTAGTTCAGCTTTACATCGCCAGCAAGCTGGATAGCGATGTTTATATTTTTCAATTTTAAATACCCAAGCACTTTGATCGTTATTCTTTTCGGTTTCTAGTAAATAATCCAAAATAATTCGCGGGTTCCTCTTAGCATTTTTGCCCGAAAGAAAACCAAGGCCGGGGAGATAGTCAGCGCTGTCATTAATAACCGGAATCATTGGTAAAGCTAATTTCTTGCCTAGCTTAAAGTCCTCGCTTCCGGCCGAAACAGCGGTGTGTACCAGGCCAGTACCTTCTTTTAGATTAATTGGCAGAATTCGGGAATCGGTGGCGACAACACTATGAAATTTCTCCGGCTCAGATAAAGCCACTTTTTTAACTGCTGGCAAACTATCAAAAGGCCCTTTATATTTTAGGCCAACCAACTCTTTTCCTTTTACGGTTTTAATAATTTGGTATTTGCTGTCCCCAAAAATTTTATTAGTTAATTCTTTTGCAACCCAATAACTATTTTTTGCCTCATTACTAACTAGGCTATACTCGAGGTCGGCGTCAACGGCAACAGCAATGTTAGCCGGAATTGTCCAGGGAGTAGTGGTCCAAACTAACAAATATTCGTTTTTACCAACAAGAGGGAGCTTCAAATAAACCGCCTCGTGGCGAACTTCTTTATAATCTTCGGTAAGCATCTCATGCTGGGAAATAGCTGTCTGACAGCGTGGACACCAAGGTACAGACTCTTTACCCTTGTATATCCAGCCATGTTGGTCGCAAACCTTGAGAAAATGCCATATCATATAATTGTTTTCTGCAGACATGGTGTAATAAGAGTTTTTCCAATCCATAAAATATCCCAGTCTCTGGCTTTGTTTGATTTGTATAGCTGAGTATTTTCGCACTCTTTCTTTACAAAGGTCCACAAACTTTGCAATTGAGGCCGCCTTGTTATTTGGAACGAGGTTTTCGATCTCTTTCTTATTTTTTAAGCCTAGTTCTTTCTCTACCTCAACTTCAACCCACAATCCCTGACAGTCAAAACCGTTTTGGAAGCGGAGTTGATAGCCCCTTAAATTATAAAAACGTTGCCAAAGATCTTTATATGTACGGCCCCAGCCGTGATGGACGCCCATAGGATTATTAGCAGTGATTGGGCCATCGAAAAACGAGAAATGTTTTTTTGCTTGAATATTTTTTTGAAGATATTGGCTAACAATGCCATCTTTTTGCCATTTTGCTAACCATTTTTTTTCTAACTTAGGAAAGTCCGGTAACTTTGGCAAAGGCGCTAGCATAGGGGACATTATACACTAAAATGACTTTTTCCGTAAGAAAGCGGGGATCTCCAGCTCGTCTAAGTCGTCTTCTTCCAATTCTGGTTTTTTTTCCGGGGTAGCTTCGGCAACTTGTTTGGTTTTTAGCTCATCAAAACGAGTGGCAATTAAAGTAATTTTAATCTCGTCGGCCATATTTGAGTCAATTGCGGCTCCAAAAATTATTTGCGCATTACTGTCGGCGCTTTTGGTAATTAGCTCGGCGGCTTCATTAACCTCTTGCATAGTCATATTGTCGCCGCCAACAATATTAAAGAGAATCCCGCGGGCGCCTTCAATAGAAAACTCCAGAAGTGGAGAAACCATAGCGTGTTTCACTGCCTGCACTGCGCGGCGTTCACCACTGCCAATGCCAATTCCCATAATAGCGGTTCCAGAATTTTGCATAACAGCCTTAACATCGGCAAAGTCAACATTTATTAAGCCAGGTAGGGTAATAATTTCGGATAAGCCCTTTACTCCTTGGGTTAATACAGAGTCAACCTCTCTGAAAGCGTCAAGCAAGGTTAGTTTATTATCAGAGAGTTCCAGTACTTTTTGGTTGGGAATGGTAATTAAAGCGTCAACCTTCTCCTTAAGAGCGGCAATGCCTTGGTCGGCAATAACCATTCTTTTGCCGCCTTCAAATTGGAAGGGTTTAGTGACAACAGCAATAGTAAGAGCTTTGTTTTGTTTGGCAACCTCAGCAACAATAGGGGCGCCGCCAGTACCGGTGCCGCCGCCTTCGCCGCAGGTAATAAAAACCAAATCGGCACCCTCAAGATACTCATTAATTTTTTCCCGTGATTCCTCAGCCGCTTGGCGGCCAACCTCAGGATCTCCGCCGGCTCCTAAACCTTTGGTTATCTTGTCGCCAATTTGAATTTTGGCCTCAGCCTTATTAGTCAACAATGCTTGAGCATCGGTGTTAATGGCAATAAAGTCCACTCCTTCAATTTTTTCTGACTTAACCATTGAGGCTACAGCATTACTGCCGCCGCCGCCAACGCCAACTAATTTTATCTTAGCGATTTTCTTTGCGTCTGGTTTGATAAGCATTATTTAGTTCCAGGAATAAAACTTTTAAGAAAATCTATCCCTTTTTTGAGACTATCCTGAATTTCAAAATTCTTAAAAATTTTGCCTAGGTCTGGAATTTGAATTTTTGAAGTTTCTTCTTCTTGTTTTTCGCTATAAAGTAGGGCGCCAACAATAGCGGCATAACTTGGATTTTTTAACTCGTCAGCCACGCCGCTTAGCTCGGTTGGATAAGCAACTCGTACCGGCAGGCCCAACTCTTTTTTAATCATTGAAGTAATATAAGGAGTAAGGGCGCCGCCTCCGGTTAAAATCACACCAGAAGGTGTTTGTGACTTTAAATTAAGATGGCAGAGTTCTTGCTTAATATACTGGGCAATTTCTTCTATTCTGGGTTTAATTATGCCCTCAACAAGAGTTTTGTGAGAAACATTATCAATTTTTTCGGGGAGTTTTAGAGAGGAAAATGAGATCTCATCCTTTTTCTTATCTAGATCAGTCTGCTTATTTGATAGCATTAGTTTAACTTTTTCGGCTGAACCTAGTGAAACTCGCAAACCGGCGGCAATATCACTGGTCACATTTTTGGAGCCAAGTGGAATTACAGCCGTGTGAGCTATAGCTCCGTCAACATACACACACAAATCGGTAGTTCCTGAGCCAATATCTGCCAGTATACAGCCCAACTCTTTTTCGGTGTCACTGAGCACTGCCTCAGCAGAAGCTAGGCCGCCAAAAACAAACGAGCTAACATTTACTCCCAGCAAACTGCAGATTTTGCGAATATTGTTTAGGTTGATACTACTGGCTGAGATTATATGAGTGTCCACCTCAAGCCGAACCCCATTCATTCCTACCGGATTTTTAATGCTGGCTTGACCGTCAACAATAAACTGAGTGGGAATAACATGAATAATTTCCCGATTACTTGCCAAAGAAATGGCTTTGGCAGACTCGACTACTCGGCTAATATCGTCGGAGGAAATGTCTTGGTTTTGATAATTAACCGCGACAATGCCATGTGAGGTTTGAGAATCAATATTAGGGCCGCTAGTTATTAAAACAGCCTGGTTGATTCGGGTGCCGGCCATTCGTTCTGCCTGATTAAGACATTCTTCAAGGGCCTTAGTCACTTCTTGAATGTCAACAATTTGGGCTCGTTTTATGCCATGGCTGGCAACTGAAGCAAAGCCCAGAATACGAACCGGCTGGCTGTTTTGTTCGTCAATAGAGGCAATAGCACAGCTAATTTTCTCCGACCCCAGCTCAATTGAACTGATGTTACTCATAAACTATAAATTGGTTTATCAAATAATAAATTAATCTCTTTAGGCTCCTCGTCCTTACTGTTCAAGGTTCTTATGATATTGTGCACAATTATCCAATTTTTAGCAATGTTTTTTTTTCGGTCAAAGAGAATGGTTGTTGGCTGGCCCTTAATTTTAACCTCAATTCTACCAGGTTTTCTAATAGTTGCTGTTTCAATAGAATAGTTAAGTTTTTTACCTCCCTCGACAATCTTAATTGCTCGAATAATATCTTGATTGGTTATTGAAGTTCCTGGTTTGCTTTCAAAATGGCGGATTTTTTGGTAATAATCTATGGTTAAAAGCCCCTCTTCTTTTTGACTATTCTTTCTCATGACAATTCCCTTGCTACTTATAATCAAAAAATGAGCATTAGTTTTAATTTGTGCCGCTTTCCTAGCTCTTTGATAGGAGATTTTTATAGTGTTAGGATATATTTTTTTTAGAGTTATCTCTTCTATCTCCGGATGATTTTTTTGAATTGCCGCTACTGTTTTGTCTGAATTCAAAAACCAGAGATTTTGGCCAATTAAGTTCTTGGTGTTAAGCCTAACTTGGTTTGAGGGAACCAAAATAACGTTCTTAATGCAAAGCCAGCTAGATAGCCAATATCCCAGCATTAAACTTATTATTAAAGAGACAATAAAAACAATTTTAGGACAGTACTTTGGTAAGAAACTGATCTGGTTTTTTAATAAGTTGAGCATATTCTTCTAAGTTTTGGTAATTTTTCTTTAGTTTTTTTTGATTTTTAATTGCTTTTTCCAACAGGCTGAGAAAATGTAAGGATGTCTCTTTTTGGTTGAAAATATAGGCTACTCCTTTTTTTTCAAGTATTTTGGCTTGAAAAAGCTGTTCGTCGTTTGCCGACCAAGGCAAAGGTAGCAAAACAGCTGGTTTTTTTATTTTAATTAGTTCAAAGAAGGTATTGGCTCCACTGCGACAAACTATTAAATCTGCCTCTTGATAAAGGTGGCCAATTTGCTCAGGAAAAAGGTATCTAAGAGGCTGATAAGAGGCTCCACTTAATTTTTTTAGGCGTTTGTAGTCGTTATATTCATTGTCGCCAATTTGATGAATTAGTTGATATTTATTAGTTAAGTTTGGCAGAAGCTTTTCAATTAAAAGGTTAAGGCTGTGACTACCGCTTGAACCTCCCATTATCAGTATTAGTGGCCGATGAAGCCGCTTAAAACCGAATACTTTTTTCTTTATTGAACATTCAGCTCTTATTGGTATTCCCGAAACTTCGGTTTTTTCTTTAGGAAAAAACAAACGACTTTGAGGAAAGGTAACAAAAATCTTCTCGGCTAAACCGGCAATTAAGCGGTTAGCTTTCCCTGGTCTTACCGTTTGCTCATGAAGCCTAACTTTTATCCCTTTAAACTTTGCCGCCAAACACACCGGTAGAGATAAATAACCGCCAAAAGAAAAAACTAGGTCTGGCTTTTCTTGCGATAAAATGTGGTAAGCCCTAAAAAGAGCCTTTAAAAACATAAACAGCTCTTTTGGAAGGCTGGCTAATTCTCCTCGAGTAAAGCGGCCGCTTGAGAAAGTATAAAACTGTAAACCTGGGTGTTGGTGAAGAATTTGGTATTCCAAGCCCGGTTTTTTAACTTTGTTAAAGGCAGACTGGCGCCCCAGAAAGACTATGTGATACTTAAGCTTGTTTAGCTGAGGTAAAATTGCTAGTACCGGCGACAAATGGCCGCCGGTAAGTAGTATTTTTGTTTTATGCATAGGTTTTGTGATATTTAAAAATGTTGTACATAATTCCTAGCAGGGCATAAAGAGTTAACAGCGAACTGCCGCCGTAGGAAATAAAGGGGAGGGGGATTCCGGTTAGAGGAATAAGTTGAGCCATGGCCGCTAAATTTATTAAGCATTGAGTAAGCAAAAGAAACAAAATACTGCTGGCCAGCAAAAAACCCAACTTGTCTTTTATCTTGACTATATTTAAATAGAGATTGTAAAAAAAAATAAGATAGGTGGAAATAAGAATAGTGATTCCAAAAAAACCAAAATTCTCACCAACGATGGCAAAAATTGAGTCCGTATGCGCTTCGGGCAAAAATTGAAATTTTTGCTTAGAACTGCCATAACCGGTTCCAAACCAGCCGCCAAGCGAGAGAGCGGTGTTTACTTGGCTGATATGGTAAGTAGTTCCCTTAGGATCAGTTTGGGGGTCCAAATAGGCGGTTAATCTGGTGAGGCGGTAAGGTGAGGAAAGGATAAAAAAGCCACCAACGAGTAGTCCGATGATTATCAACAAAAAAAACTGTGAATAAGGGGCGCCGGAGACAAAATACAAAAAAACAGCACATAAGCCCAAAATTGAGGCGGTTCCCATATCTGGCTGCAGAATTACTAAGCCAATTAACAGCGAAACCAAAAGAACAAAGGCAAAAAACCGGCCGCGTTCTTTATAAGAAAACCAGGCTGATAAATAAACAATGAGACTAAACTTTGTGAATTCTGAAGGCTGTAGATGTAATGGGCCCAAGCTAAGCCAGCGCTTAGCTCCTAAAATTGTTGTTGAGAAACCAGGAATAAAAATAAGAATTAGAAGAACGATATTTATAGCTAAAATTATCAAAGCCAAGCTATATAAATGATGATAATCAAACTTAAGAAAAAACCAGTATATGAAAATAGCCAAACCAAACCACTTTAACTGCTGTTTAGCAAACAAAAAAGCATCTCCATAAAGACGGCCGGCATTAATAGACGAAGCCTCGTAGATCATAAAAACCCCAAATATTGTTAGCAACGCTGGGATGAGAATCAGTAAAGGCGACAACCTGTTTTGCTTAGGGGCCATATTTTTTTTGGCAATTTTTGAAATAATGATCAAACTGAGCCCCTCTATCGAATTCATTTTTAAAAGTGGCAAATGAAGTGGCTGCGGGCGAAAATAAAACCACGCTTTTTTGGTTGCAATATTTTGGCAAAACCGAAAAAAGGGTTTCTAAGTTGGGTACCTTAGTTGTTTGGCAGGTAACTTGCTTTTCAATTAAGTCGCTAAATGAGCCTGGCAAAAGAAAAAGATGACTAGCTGTTTTATTAAGACAGCTAAGCCAGTCTTGATAAGGAAGTTTTTTTTCTTTGCCGCCAGCCACCAGAAGAATTTGATTTCGAGGGTATTTTTGGGAAATGGTTTGCAGTCCTTTGATTCCGGCTATAGGAGTGGTGCTGGTAGAGTCATTAAAAAAGGGAGCCTGCCTAATTTTTCCCAAGTATTGCAATCGAAATGGCAACCCGGGAAAATTGCATATCGTTCTTCTGGCTGCCGCCTTACTAATTCCTAATAGCTCAGCAACTCTAAGAGCTAGGGCAGCGTTAGCTAAATTATGTTCTCCCAATAAGTATTTTGGCTGACAGGGAAAATAGTTTTCCTCAACCAAAACAAGCTTTGAGCATAAATACTTATCAATTTCTTGCTGATATTTTTTATAAGTCGTCTTAAGAGTAACTAAATAGTCAGATGAGTGCTGATTAGCGAAGATTTGCATTTTGTCTTCTGTATACTCTTTCATATTGTTGTAAAAATTAAGATGATCTGGGTAAACGTTGGTTAAAACTGCTATTTTCGGACTAACTTTTTTTTCCTGGCAGCTCTGCAGTTCCCAAGACGAGATCTCCAAAACAGCAGTATCTTTTTGTTTAATTTTAGGGATTATTAATAAAGGGGATAGTGTTGGTAGATTTCCACCTAAGTAAGTCTCCTGCTGGCCATTTTTTTTAAGAATCTGATAAATAAGGTTGGTAGTAGTGCTTTTCCCCCTTGTGCCGGTAATGCCAATGGTTTTAGCCGAGCAGTGGGAAAGGAAAAAGGCTGTAGGCATTACAATCTCTTTTTTGAGTTTTCTGGCCAGTTTTAGTACTGGAGATTGAGAGGG
>CAZEVA010000049.1:0-11333 GCA_964515585.1 uncultured Gammaproteobacteria bacterium
GCCATTTTCTAGTTTTTGATAGTCAGTTTGGTCAAACTTTGCCCCGCCGGTCATAGACTCTCTGGTATTAGCCCCATCGAGTTTTCCCGGAATTACAAAAATTAAGTTACTGCCTAATGAATCAAATTGTTGCTGGATATAAACCTTAAGACCTTCTCCCAACGATAAAAGCAAAATGACACTATAAACACCAATTATTATTCCCAAAGAGGTTAAAAAACTGCGACCCTTATTAGTCCAAAGGTCAGAAACTGCGGCTTTGAAATAAAACCAAAAACTACTCATTGTTTAATTAAACAACCGTCCTCTAAATATAATAATCGTTTGGCTTGCTTGGCGATCTGGTTGTCGTGGGTAACTAAAATAATGGTCTTTTTTTCTTTCTGGTAAATTTCGCTAAGCAAACGCATAATTTCTTGCCCAGTTTTGGTGTCCAAATTCCCAGTGGGCTCATCAGCAATAACTACATCTGGTTTATTAATAAGCGCTCTGGTAATAGCAACTCGTTGTTGCTGGCCGCCAGAAAGCTGGTTGGGGAAAGCCCTTTCTTTGTCTAAAATACCAAACCGCCCAAGTAAATACCGAGCGTATTCAATGGTTTTAGGACTGCTTCCAAGACGGTGATATTGTGCTGGTAGCAAAACATTTTCAATAATCGACAGTTTTGGAATTAAATTAAATTGCTGGAAAATAAAACCAATGGTTTGATTGCGGATATGTGAAATTTCCTGATCGTTCAAGTTGGAAACAAGTTGGTTTTTAATATAAACCTTACCCTCAGACGGTTTTTCTAGCAAGCCTAAAATATACATTAGGGTGCTTTTTCCCGAGCCGCTTTTGCCTAAAATTCCCACAAATTCGTTTTGGCCAATTTCTAAACTAATATTGCTTATGGCGGTAACCTTAACATCCTTAGATGGTCGGTAAATTTTGGAAACCTGGTGTAATCGAATCATTAATAAATAACAACTTCTTCTTCGTTTAGACCTTGGATAATCTCTACATATTGATCATCCTCAATGCCGGGAGTTACATAGCGCTTGCTGGTTTTGTTATTTTGATCAAAAACATTAACATAGGTTTTGGTCCCTTCTTGGTTAATAGCTAGAAAAGGAACTGCCAAAACCTGACTTTTTCTAGCGGTAACTAAATTAACTTCGGCGGCCATTCCCAACCTAAGCTTGCTTAATAAAGACTTGGGAATTGTAAACTTAACTAAATAAGAACTATCTTCTCCAGTAGCAGGTTTAAAAGATAGATAATATACTTCTCCCCAATAGGTTTTGTTAGGGTAAGCATCAAAAACTAGCTTGGCTTTCTGGCCGGTTTTGAGTTTAACTACGTCCTGTTGGTCGACAACCGCTTTTAAAAAAAGACTTTCTGGGTTAACCACTTCAAATCGGGCAGTGGCTGGAGTAATGTTGACGCCAGAGAGAGGTTGATCAATACTAGTAACAACTCCATCAATTGGAGTAATAAGAGTACTTAAATCAATGGCGAGCTGAGACAGTTCGACATCAATAATGGTTTTATTTAATCCAAACTGAGACTGCTGGGCGATGCGGGTAATTTCATCAGTAAGATAGAGGTTCCATTCATCTGTTTTTTGAGCTTCGTAGTCATCTTTTAATTGGTCGTGATCCCATCTCTTATCCATAAAATCATACAGTTTTTTCTGTAAATTTTGTTTAAGTTCTCTTTGGTCAAGGTTGGCAAGAGCCTGCCATTTTTGCACACTGTCTCCCTCTTTGACCCCTACCCAAGCCAACTGGCCAGAAGTTTGAAACTGTAAGACTGCTTTCTCTTCAGCGTCTACAGTACCCGACAAACTCAACTCGCTGGTAATGTTTTGGGGTTTAACAACATATTTTTGTTCACCTTGTTTGTTATTAGTAGCGGCGTTTCTTTGACTCAAATAAAACCAACCTCCAATGATAACAATGGCGATTGCTAAGAAAAATAGATAACGCTTAACTTTAGACAAAATTTTTTTCAACATCGAATAATTTTAACAAAATAAGATATTAACTCACAAACTAAAAACCTAAAGTAAGATTCGGGGATATTGAATGTTTTTGTTTGTCTTGAATAATTTGGGCCCACTTAACCCCCAACTTGATTCGACTGGTGGCAGTGGGAAGAAATACATGGTTATTATTAATCCCATAATCCAAGAGTTCTTTTGTTAACATAACATCATCTTCACAGTATTGTTTTAGTTCTTTAATTTTACCTTCTTTAAAAAAATCTATAGCCTGCAAACCATGCCCGGTTTTACCCTTGTTAAGAGTGGCTTTGATCAGGTCGTCCAGAGGATAGCGATGACCGGCTTGTTTTTTAATATCGTTTAAAATATCAAAGTGTGGTAATTTAAACAGGTCTCCTACGTAGTATTGTTGTAAAACTACCAAGTCAAAACTCTGACTATTGAAACCAACAATTAGCGACGCCCTCTCAAAAAGCTGAAACAATTTGGGTAGTTCGCTCTCTAAATATGAGTTAATTGTTTGGGTTTGGTAATCGTAGGCTGAGGCAACAGAAACTTTAAGCTTACGGGTGTCGTTATTAACGTCGCGAAAAGTATTTTGAGTTTCAACATCAAAAACTACTGGTTTGGCCATAGGGCTAAATATAACACAAAAATAAGGAAAAATAAAAAGGCGGCAAAAAGAACTAAAACCCTAAACTTAGATGGTTGTAAGGCTTTTGGCAGGCGTTGGCGGTTTAATAGGTAAATAGCCAAAAAAGCAACCATCATGGCAATGGCGTTTAAAAGAGCGCTTAGTGTGAGCAGAAAGCGGGGTTCTTTAATGCCAAGCAGTAGGGTGATAATTCCTAAGCTAATTTGTCCCCAAAGTGCTATATAAAAGGCTAAAGAGGCGTTAACCGACCGGCCGGGGCGATGAATAATTAGCAAAAAATTTTCACTAATAATTCTAGAGGCAGACTCTAGTACTCCAAGTTGAGTGGAATAAAGCATTACTCCGGCAATACTAATAAAAACCAGGGCAAAAAAAGGAGAGAGTTGTTGTTTAATCACATTGGCTTGCTGAAACAAAAACTCAATCCCCTCCTGGTTAACGGACCCCAGTAACAATACGCGGGAAAGGAACGATAACAGAATAATGGTTAGTAAACCTAGCCCCCAAAAAACCAAAAAATGTTCTTGGTTAACTAGCCTCCACCATTTCTGCCAAAGCTTTAAGTTTGATTTATCTAAGGCAAAAGTTTGTCCCTCAAGCTTAATTTCTTTTTTACCGGGGCTGAATAAAGAAGTGATTTTACCAGTGTAGCGACCCATACCAAAACCCTTTTCTTTGATGTAATAAGATTGAGCCAGATTTAAATTGCCGCCGGCTCCGGAATAAGCAAAAGCACCTAAGAAAGAGGCAACAGAAACACCAGCGGGAAAAAACCACCAGCCCTGACCTTGGCCGGCAAATCCGCGCAGTAACTCTGCCCAGTACTCTGCCCTGCTAAAGTAAACAACTAGCCCAATAATAACCGGCAAGCCGATAATGATAATGGTTTTTTGTAGGTATTCCATGGTTTTATATAACACTTTGCCTGCGGTTAGGATAATTCCAACCAAAAATAATAAACCAATAGCCAGTGCTGTTTGGTTGCCAAAGCCCAGAGTGCGAGTAATAATTTGGGCTGTAGCTGAGGAAAAGCCCGGTAAGCCCCAAGGAATAAAGGTAGAAAGAATAAACCAGTATGGTGCCCACTTAAATATTTTGGCAAAACCAACAAAAACACTTTCGCCCCAAGCCAAACTATAGCGCATTACTTCGGTGTTTAAGAAAAATTGGAACGTAATTCCTAAGAGTGCTCCCCACATTAGGCCAAACCCCCAACTTGCGGTTAAATAAGGCCACATTATTAGCTCACCACTTCCTAAAGCCAGTCCCAACATAATGAATGACGGGCCCAAACTTTGCCAAAGCTTAGGTGGTTTAGGCAAGCTTAGTTGATTTTTTGGCATTTAAAAATTATAACAGCTTTCTGATTTGTTAAAATAGGTTTTGTGCGGATCCATAGCTCAATCGGTAGAGCAGCGGACTCTTAATCCGTTGGTTCGGGGTTCGAGTCCCCGTGGATCCACCAAAACGAATCCAACAAAATCTTAAAAGCTTACTAAGTCGAGCCAACTTCTTAATTATTTATGCAAAAACCAATTAAAGTTCGGTTTATTCAGCTTTAGTAGGTGTAAAATTAGTGGCTGGGGTGTCCTCTTTTTTAGGACGAGCAGTGTTAACTACCAGCTTGCGCTCCATAACTTCAGCTTGATTCATCTCCTTAATGGCTGTTTCGGCATCTTTTTCTTCTTTGAAAGTAACAAAACCAAAGCCTTTACTGCGGCCATTAAATTTATTGATAATCACAATTGCCTCGGTAACCTCGCCAAATTTGGCAAAAAGCTCCTCTAGCTGTTTATTATCGATAGCAAAAGGAAGGTTGCCAACATATAGTTTATTTTTTTGATCCATGAGTAATCATCTCCTTAACTGTTTGGGATATAAGATTAATATAAACGCATAAATTGATTTGTTAGTTGAGGTAATTATACATAATAAATTATTTTTCAGAGAAATAATTACTACAGGCAACGTAAGTAGCTAAAAAAGTAGTTATCGGGACACTAATTACCAAACCGATACTAGAAACCAAAGTGCGAACAATCTCTTCGGCAATAAGCTCATAGTTAACAACTTGGCTAAAAGGTTGAGGGCTCTTGATAAAAAGCAGTAGTAGAGGCAGAGAGGCGCCAGTATAAACCAAAATTAAGGTGTTGACCATTGAGGAAATATGATCGTGGCCAACCTCCATAGTTTTTTTAACTAATTCGCCAAAACCTAGACTTGGATCAGTTTTTTTAAGCTGAAAAACAATAGCCGCCTGAGAAACGGTAACGTCGTCGAGCACTCCCAAAACCCCGATAATAATTCCGGCTAGTAATAAGCCCTCCATCTGAATATTTCCCTGATTGCCAATTTGTAGGAAAGCGGCTTCGTCGCTAGAAAAGCCGCTCAACCGAGTTAAGTTAACAAACAAGAGCGCCAAAAGGCCGGTAATTATTAACGAAAAAGAGGTAGCCACAATAGCCACAACGGTTTTACGGTTAAATCCATGGGAAAGAAAAAAAGTAATTGGAATTATTACTAAAGAGCCGGAAATGGCAACGTTAATAGGGTTTTGGCCACTGGCAAGGTTGGGTAAAATATAGCCAAAAATAACCACAAACGAAGCCAGCATTCCAATTAGTGAGGATACTCCCCTCTTCTTGGCAATTAATATAACTGCGCCAATAAATATTGCCAGGAGAATTAGTAATGAATTAGTGCGAACATACTGGCTAACAAAGTATTCTGTGCCTTGGGGAGTTTTGGTTTGTTTAAGAATAACCCTGTCTTTGGGATAATATCGTTGGTAGTTTACCTGTTGATTTTGGCCGTTTTTAACCTTAACAACCTTGTCAGGAAGGCGAATTTCTAATTCCTGAAAATTAGCATTTTCTTTTATAACCCGAACCACCTGACCCTCAACAGAAGTGTTCTTTTCCATTTTTAGTTTTCACAGTATACAATTTTTTATGGCCTTTGTTTCATAATTTGTGAACCAAGTTGAACGTTTTCTGCAGTTATACTTCCGCTCTATTCATATCTTAAAGCTTCAATTGGCTGGAGTTTAGCAGCTTTTTGTGCCGGGTACCAGCCAAAAATAATGCCAATAATTGCAGAGACAACAAAAGCCAGAAAAAGTGAGGGAGCAGACAGAGTAAAGGGCAAATTCATAGTTTTGGTTAGTATAAACGAGGTGCCTATTCCAACCAAAATTCCAATTAGTCCGCCAATAAAGGTAACCAGGACAGCTTCGAGCAAAAACTGTTGAACAATATAGTGTTTTTTTGCGCCCAAAGCCTTGCGTAAACCAATCTCACGCGTTCGTTCGGTAACAGTAACCAGCATGATATTCATAATGCCAATTCCACCTACAATTAAAGAAATGGCGGCAATTCCAGACAAAAGGGCGGTAAAAGTGCCAGTAACTTCTCCAATTGTTCCCAGCAGATCTTCTTGAGACATAATCTGAAAATCTGCGGAGGCTGGATCGGTAAGTTTATGTTGAGCTAGGAGAAAATAGCCGACCTCAATTTGGGTTTTGGCCATATCTTCTTCGCTTTCGGCTTCAATGTATATACTGGAAACGGAGTTGGTGCCAAAAAGACGTTTTTGAGCAGTAGTAATAGGAACATAAGCCTTATCGTCGAAGTTATTCATACCACTACCTCCCTTACTTTCAGTTATCCCAATAATAGTAAAAGAGATCCCTTCAATTCTAATCGACTTTCCTAAGGCGGAGGCGGGGTTTCCAAATAAATCAGTAGCTGTTTGTGGCCCTAAAACGGCAACAGGGCTCATTCCGATTACTTGGTTTTGATTAAAATAACTGCCGCTTTGCAGAGAAAGGTTGCGGATAGTGGCATACTCAGGCGATGTTCCTGAAACCTGAACGTTAGTGTTATTGCCGGAGGCAGTAATTTGGCTATTTTGCGAGAGTTCAACAGCAACGTTTTTTACATTAGTAATTTGGCTGGTAGAGGCAATCGCTTTTGCATCGTCATAAGTTAGAGTGTCTGTAGATGAAGCGCTTTTAATTCCTCCTCTTTGGGAGAAACTTGGCATTACTGTTATTAGGTTTGAGCCAAGAGATTTAATTTGTTGTTCAATAGACAGCTGTGAGCTCTGGCCTAAAGACAAAAGAGCAATAACACTGCCAATGCCAATAATTACTCCCAGCATTGCCAAAGCAGTACGTACCTTATTGAGCGAAAGCGCACTCAAACTTTGAAAAAAGAGCTCTCTATAGTCCATGGTTAGTTTTTAATAATTCTCTGCTTAATTAGGCTGTCTTTTATAATTAGGCCGTCTTTAATATGAATAACTCGTTTTGCATATTTGGTAATCTCCGGTTCGTGAGTAATCATTACTACAGTGTGGCCATGGCTGTTTACTTCTTGAAAAACTGCCATTATTTCTTTGGCTTGTTTACTGGCGATATTTCCGGTGGGCTCGTCGGCCAAAAGCAGTTGTGGATCCATTGCTAAGGAGCGCGCAATGGCAACTCGCTGTTGCTGGCCGCCTGAAAGTTGAGCCGGAGTATGGTCTAGTCGATTGCCTAAACCTACTTGTTCAAGCAATTTTTTTGCTTTTTGCTCTCTCTTTTTTTTAGGATATCCGCCATAAATCATAGGGACAACAATGTTTTTTAAAGCCGAAGTGCGAGGAAGTAAATTATAAGCTTGGAAAACAAAACCAATTTTAGTGTTTCTAATCTCGGCCAACTGATCCTCATTAAGTTTAGAAATCAGTTTATTATCAAGCCAATAATTGCCACTGGTAGGAATATCAAGTGCGCCGAGAATATGCATTAGGGTACTCTTTCCTGAGCCAGAAGGCCCCATAATGGCAACAAATTCTCCGGAATTAATTGCAAAACCAACATTGTTAAGGGCTTTGATTTGCACTTGCCCGGCCTGATAGATTTTAGTGAGGTTTTCAACTTTAATGACTGTCATTTTTAGCGGGCAATGCGCATCATTCCAGTTCCGGTTTTCATATTGTTAAAAGGGTTGGTGGTGTTTTCATTGGTACTGGCAATACTGATAACAACAAGGTCGCCCTCATTTAACCCGGAAACAACTTCTATTTCTGTAGCCGAGCTAATTCCTGTTTCTATGTATGTAGTAATCGGCTGTTTCTTTTGTAAAACCTTAACACTAGCCTGACTGCCATCATAAGTAACTGCACTGGAGGGAATAATCAAAGCGTCGGTTTTAGTTTTGACGATAATGTTAGCGGTTGCGGCCATGTTAGGCAGAATTAAATCTGAGTCTAACTCTAGTGCCACTAAGGCTGGGTATTGAGTAACATTACTACTTACTGTGCCCACTCGGTTTACGGCAATAACGTGACCAGCAAAGGTGTTGTTTGGCAAAGAGTCAATGGTAACTATTGCCTTCTGTCCGGTTTTTACTTTAGAAACATCAATTTCAGATAGGTTCACCGACACAATAGGTTTGCTTTTGGTATTGGAGATATAAGCCAAAGTATTACTGGAAATGGTGGCGGTGGTTGAACCGGAGGCGTTGTTTGAGGTGTTGGAAATAACCATGCCCGGAGCTACTGCCAGGCCTTCGATAGTCCCGGCAATTGGGGCTGTTACTGTGGATGAAGATAGTTGATAACTGTTCCAAGCACTGCTTAGATTGGCCTGGGCTTGGGCAACAACTTCAGCTTGATTTTTGTATTTAGCTTCGGCGGCTAACCATTCTTTTTCTGGGATATGAAATTCGGGTAAGGCTCGGTTGGTGTAGTTTGGGGTGCCGTCGTCGTTTTGGTAGGTTGAGTTTTCGGCTAATTCTTTAAAAGAGTCCCATTTGCCAAACATGTCTGCCTGTAGAGTGTATTCATTGATTTTGGCAGACTCTAAACTGTTTTTGGCTGATAAATATGAGGCCCAATCTTGATTATGGCGTTGTTGGCCATTCTGGTCAAGTTGGATTTCAAATAATTTGTCGCCGGCTTCAACAAGGTCGCCGTTTTGAACATAAACCTCATCAACGATACCGCTAGCCTGACTATTTACTTCCATAATATTAGTGCTAACTACTGCGCCGGAAGCAGAAACAGAGTTTACCAGAGTACCTCTAGTTACAGCAGTGGTTTGGTATTGTGGCTGGCTATTTTTTGGGCCAAAAAGTGAGTATGCCAAACTAACCAGCAATATTCCAATTAGAGCTATTAATAAAACTTTTTTTCTTTTTTGAAAAAAGAGTTTAATTCTGTCCACGAAAACTAGCATAATATTAATACAAGCCAGATGAATAAATATTACAATCAGTTAAAATTGCATTTCTAAGGCCAGAAATGGTAAGATAACCAGTACAAAACAAGTTCTTTAAAAGGTAAAAAATTATTTCCCCTGTAGCTCAATGGTAGAGCAAGAAGCTGTAAAGTTGTATTTTTCGCTATAATAATTATATGGCGAAGAAACGCACCTACGCTGATCGTCGAGAATATATTATCAATGCGGTTTCTAAACGAAGAAAGAAACTTAGAGAGTTGGCGATCAAGTATAAAGGTGGAAAATGTATGATATGCGGTTATAATCGTTATTCTGGAGCTTTGGACTTTCATCATTTGAACGAGAAAGACAAACAATTTGGAATTTCAATGAACGGAATTACTCGTTCATGGGAAAAGACAAAAAAAGAACTTGATAAGTGTATTCTAGTTTGTTCTAATTGTCACCGCGAAATTCATGCAGGAATATTGCAGCCTTCTGCAGTAATGCAGAAAGGAAAAATGGGATGAATTCAGGGAAGCCTAAATTTTAACATTAAAGCAGTTAAAACACGGTAATCCTGAGCCAATCTTGACAAATGGCCAAGGGTAGTCAAGCCGGTGCAGAGACTAGAGAGTGAGGAGCCTAACCAATAAGCTCTCAAATAGCGTCCCACACCCAATATTTTGGGTGATAAGATAGTCCATCCTTTTTGGAAACAGAAAGATAAATGTAACTTCGAGGTTGGAGGTTCGAATCCTCCCGGGGGAGCCAAGCTTATTTATTTAGTCAAAAAAATAACTGGCTTCATAGATAAGCTATCAACAATGTTGCTCAATATCAGAAAGAAATAGTCTATAATACTTGACATTATGTACATAATATATTACATTAAAATTGTATGAATAGAAAGAAATATAAGCAACTTCGAATAATTATCTCTCTTTTTGTTTCTATAATTGTAGGAATAGCAGTGATGAACAACAGTTTTCTTCTGGCTACAGCTGGTGTTTTAACCGGTATGGCTTTTATGTTTTTGGTTCGTACCAAAGCTAAAATTATAACTGATGAACGAGAATCAGCTATTCAAGAAAAAGCCGCCAGCATGACTTATACTATCTTTGCCCCTGTGTTGGGTATTAGCGCTTTTCTATTACTACTCCCCTCAAAAAGTGGAATCTCGGTTTTTAGAAATGGCGAGTGGCTTTACGTTGAATCTTTGGGGATGGTTTTTGCCTATCTAACTTTATTTCTAATTGCTCTTTATGCCATCTCCTACCATTTTTTTAATAGAAAGTTTGGGGGTGGCGGCAATGAAGAATAAACTTAAAGTTTATCGAGCAATGCACAATTTAACCCAAGAGCAGTTGGCAGACGTGATAGGTGTTAGTCGTCAGACCATTATTGCTATTGAAAGTGATAAATATCTGCCTTCTTTAGGCTTAGCCTTTAAGATTGCCAAACTCTTTAAGGTTGCAGTTGAAGACATTTTTATCTATAAAGAGAAAGGAGATGAGAATGAAAATTAAGGCTATCAAAGAAAAACTTTTCTACTTCATTGCTATTGGAATAAGTATTTTTTTTCTGTTCTTTTTTATTACCACTGTTTGGATTGGTTATGAAACCAATAATCTTTGTCAGAATGCTAAATGGCAGCATGGTGGTGACTGTATGGAGGCTTTGATTACCCAGCTTGAGGACGAAGACCAAGGTTTTAGGGATCGAAATCACGCTGTCTGGGCATTGGGACAAATGGGCGATGAGCGCGCCCTACCAATACTTAAGAAATATTACACTGGCAAAATTCCTAGGAGGGAGCCGTTGGACGAAATGATTAGCCAATACGAGTTGAAAAAAGCGATTAATCTTGTTGGTGGCGGAACTAATATTGGCGCTTGGATATGGCGTAGTTTTTATACAGAAAAATAAATGCTAAGATTAAACCATGGATATTTCAATCTTTTTTGCTAGGCTTTGGGGTGGCTACTCGATAATTTTTGGCCTGTTGTTTATTATTACCGGACAATTAGGCAAGACCATAGAAATGACTGATGACAAAAAATTTGTTATTTCCACGGGCTACATTACGTTAATTATGGGTTTGGTGACAGTTATTCTTCATAATGTTTGGACAACTGATTGGAGAGTTGTTATTACTCTTTTGGGATGGTCGACTCTCATTAAAGGAATTATGAAAATAGGATTCCCTGAGATTATTCATAAACAAGCACAAAGGTTCAAAAAGAAACAGTTGTTTAGCGCTACATTTATGATCTTCTTGGGTATATGGCTTTTTTGGGTGAGTTTGTAGCTATAATAATTAGGGTTTTTTTCTAGAATTGTAGTTCGATTATTTTATTAAGCAAACAATTCCATCCCCGAATTGAAATAGCCTGGTCTAACAGGTTTACGCACTCCCGATGTGAGTGGTTGATTAATAACAAAAGGTTGGTATACTGGTTTAGATATGGGAGTTTTAGCAAAAT
>CAZEVA010000050.1:0-6412 GCA_964515585.1 uncultured Gammaproteobacteria bacterium
GCCTTTACCAGCGAACTTTTTTTCGTAGTCAAGCTAAATCTTTTTTTAGGCCCACTATATTAGATCATACCCAAGGTTGTAACGCAGAAGATAAACCAAAAGATGGTTGTGGTTTAGGCGGCTGCCCTGCTTGCCATATGACAAAATATAAGTGCATAAAAAATGTTTGTGGAACGTATTCTTGGTCTGGACAATGCATTCCAGATGATAGATGCAAAAAAATCGCAGAGAATCAAGAAGAAACAAATCAGAATGAAGAAGTTGGTTTAATCCAAAAATTACGCAACTGTGCTTTCGAAAATTGTAGTACCCCTTGCCAACCTACTAAAAATAAGGAAACAATTAAACTGTCCCAACAATGCACTGACTGCGTTAAGACTTGTATGGAGCAATAAAAAGAAGGGCTCCCAGAACAAAACTTTCGCCAGCAACAGTTATCCAGCTAGAGGCTAAATAGCCATATTGGGGCACCAAAAAGTAGTTCGCGCTTATATTCAACAAAAAAGCGAGGCCATAAATAAACAGTAAGAACTTTTCCTGTTTTTTGATAATCGCCAGCCAAGAGAGAGCGCTGGTAGCAAAAAAAACGGGGAAAGAAAGCACTAAAATACGCAGGGGCGCGGCCGAAGCCCGATACTCCGGCTTGACTAAACCAAGTAAAGGCGCCAAAAGAAAACCGAAGACACTAAAAACAACTGCCAGCAACAACAGGCCAAGAGTGGCTTTTTTGAAAAGAGCAAAAAAACGAGCCTTGTTTTGGGCATAAGTTTTTACATAATGAGGGAAAATGCTGTTAGCAAAAAAGGCGGCCAAAGAAAGAGGAAATTCAAAAAATTTGTAGGCCAGGCTGTAGATCCCCACCGCTTCGTTGCCTTTTAACGCTGACAGAACAAAAATATCGGCTCGAGCGTAAACAGAGTTTAGAAATAAAACCGTTCCCAAAGGCCAGGCTTCAGACAAAAGCTTTAGAAAGGAAAAGGACAGCTGAGGCAGAAAAAGCTTAACTGGCACCAGAGCAAGGCGGCGGGCAAAAAAAAAGGCAAAAAGAGTGGTGAAAAAATAGCCACCTACTAAACCAAGAATAACCCAAGGCAAGCCAAACTTCACTGCCGCCAAAATTAATATTAAGCCACCAGTACTCCCCAACCCCGCCGCTAACACTGATAAGTCGTAGCGCAATTTAATTTGAAAAATAATGTTTAGGGTGCAAAAATAGCCAAAAAATAGGACCGTGGGGAAAAAAAGAAAAGCGAGAAGCTTTTCTTGAAGAGAAAAAACACTTTCGCCGCTAAAAACGAAGAAAAGAGCAATAATTAGTAAGGAAATCAGGAAAAAAAAGCTGCGGAGCAAGAAAACCTGAACAAGGCTGTTGGTTTTGGCTTGGTATTTGCGAATATAAATGGCGTTTAAGCCAAAGTCGACAAACAGGTAAAAAAATGCGGCCAGGGTGTAGACCTTAGCATAAATGCCATAGTTTTCGGCCCCTAGCCAGCGGGCTAAAATGAGCGTAGTTAGAAAACCAATGAGAGAGGTGAAAAAACGGCCGGCAAACTGCACCGCGGTGTTGTAGATAATTTTTTGTTTAAGAGGCATAAGCATTTGCCTAATTATATAACTTTGGTTTGGTAAAGTTAGCTAAAGAGTTTGCGATTAGGGCTTTATTTGGTATACTATAAGATATGTCTGAACTACGAAGCGTGGCTGCATTTTTTTTGGGACTGCTATTTTTTATTTTTTTGATTGGTTTGGCTTTGGGAAGAATCAGACTGCCAAGCCGGCCAGCAACTAACGAAACTAAAATTGAAAAAATAACCCCCACACCAAAGCTTATGGCTGAAGCCACCAAAAAACCAGGACTATTAGACAGAGTTATCGGGATTTTTAAGCGGCCTACTCCCTCACTAACTCCAGCTCCTAAGCAAAAAAAAACTGAAACCCAGAGTGAAAAAACGGCTGAAGAACCGGTAACTAGCGAAAAAATTGCTCCTACCGATAGCCTCAAGGCTGGCCTAAAAAATGGGCAACCAACAAAAGGCGGGGTAAACCAAATTCCGGAATCGGGAGCGCCCACACTGCTATTACCTCTTTCTCTACTTTTGGGCAGCTGGGGGCAGTATTTGCGGCGTAAGAGATAGTCGCTGACAAACTTATTTTTGCTTTTTCGTTTTTGCCCAAGACTTTTTGATCCGCCAGGAATAAATTTGCTGGTGGTTTCCTGACAACAGCACCGAAGGGACTTTTTGGCCGCGAAAATTTTCTGGCTTGGTGTATTGAGGATACTCTAGCAAACTAATTTGCTCTTCTTTTTGCGACAGAACCTTTTTGTCTTTACTTATTTGATAGAGTTTATGCTTACTAATAGTCATAAAAGTTTCTTCAGAGGTAGCCTCTTCTTTCTTCAAAACTCCGGGAATAAGCCTTACTAAAGAGTCAATAAGAACCAAAGCTGCGCTTTCGCCACCAGACAATATGTAGCGGCCAATACTTATTTGTTTATCGACGTATTTGAGAATGCGCTCGTCGAAACCTTCATAGCGCCCGCAGATTAATATTAGGTGTCCTGAGGGGTGTAGCTCCTCAACTGTTTTGGCGGCTTGTTTTTGATTCCAGAGAGTTCCTTGGGGGCTAAGCAGTACTTTTTGGCCTGGGCCATATTTTTTTTCAAGCGCTTCAAGCGCCTCGACAATGGGCTGAACCATAAGCAACATCCCTGCCCCGCCCCCGTAGGGATGGTCGTCAACAGTATGGTGTTTGTCGCTGGTATATTTGCGCCAATTTATCAGCCGAAAATGCACCTGTTTTTTTTGGCTGGCCAGCTTAACAATGCTAGAAGACAAAAAGGGTTCGATAATTTCGGGAAAAAGAGTGAGAATTGAGATTTGCATTTTTTGTTATTGGCAAGAGTGACTGATAACTTGTTGCAGGTTTTGAAAAACAGGCCGCACCGGATCAAGAGCCAGAGCCTGACTAATTTTCTCGCCGGCCGGCTTGCATTGATTGGACCGGTAGTAAAGAACCGCTAAATAGGCGTAACCATCGGGATACTGAGGGTATTTTTCCAGAAGAGACAAAAGGCGGTTGATTTGCTGGAGCCGAACACTTTCTTGTTGGTGCAGATCTTTAAGCTTTGGGGAACTAATTTGCTCAAGCTGTTTCTGAAGATATTGGTTGAGCTCTGGATTATGATTTTGTTTTAGAACCGCCGCCAAAGCCTCTAGGTTTTGCGGATTTTTCAACAGTTCTTTTAGATAGTACGGTTGTAGCAAAGAAGAAGTAACGTTTAGGACTAAAATAAAGACAACTCCCAGTAACAAGAAAATGAAAAATAACTTATAGAAAAAGGTTTTTATGGAAACCTTTTCGGGAATAAAACGGGAAATCTGCGGGAATTGCTTTTTCAAAGTATTTAAAAATCGATTTTTTTTGCTACTCATCACAAGGGCTATTATACAAAACTTGAGCTAGGGAAAATGGGGTGGCGCATTTTTTTGCGGAGATAATTAGGGAAATCTGCGGGAATCAGCCGTCGATAATCTCTTTTTCGTGGTTGGCCGGCAGAACTTTGATGGCAACGTGGTTTGGCCCGGCAAAAAATAAACCCTCGCCAATACCTGAGGAAAGCAGGAAATGTTTTTCGCCGGAAGTGAGAAAGAAGATGTTGGCTAATTTCTCAACTGCCGTAGGGGACTGCTTGAGAATAACCTGAAGGCTGGAATTAGTTAAAATAGCCTTGCCTTCGTTGGTAGCCAAAAAGTCTTCAACGTCTTGGGTGATTGTGGTTAGCCCCAAGCCATATTTGCGCGCTCGCTTGGCAAAATTGAAAATATAGTCGGCAGTATCTTTTTGCTTTATTAGATACCAGCTTTCGTCGATAATCAGCAGGCGCTTCTTTTTTTCGTGTTTAATTTTGCTCCAAATATAGTCGAGAGTAATATACATTGCTACTGGGCGCAAATTTTCTTCTAAATCCCGAATGCCAAAAACGGTAAATTTATTTTTAAAATTAAAGTTGCTTTGAGAGTTGAAAATCCCAGCGGCTGAACCTTTGATGAACTTCTCGAACTTAAAGGACATATTTTTGGAGATTTCAGATTCCATGCCAATTAAGACTTTGTAAAGATCCTCTAGTAGCGGCGGCTCTTTGGTTTGGGTAGTTGGGTCTTGGGTAATTCCTTTTTGTTGATAGGTGGTAATAAGAGCTTTATCCAAAAGGGCGTCTTCCTCGGGAGTGAGGGTTCCCATAATGACCTTAAGCAAGGTGTGAAGCGACATAATGTTGGATGCTAGAGCGTCTTCGCCTTCCTCTTTAACCGGTAAATCAAAAGGATTCAGGCGCACCGGAGAGCTGAGAGCATACTCAACATACTCACCGCCAAACTTTTCACAAACGCCTTTGTATTCGTTTTCCGGGTCGATAATAATGACCTCAACCCCTACCATTAATTGGCGCATTACCTCAAGCTTAATCATAAAGCTTTTGCCGCCGCCAGACTTGCCCAAAACAACCATATTGGCGTTTTCCAAACTGAAGCGGTCGAAAATAACTAAACTTGAGTCGGATTGGTTGATGCCATAGAGAATTCCTTCTGATTGGGTGAGAGAAGAGGTAATAAAGGGGAAGGTCATAGCTAGAGAGGTTGTGTCCATATTGCGCCAAACGTTGAGCCTATCCATAAAAAGCGGCAAAGTTGATTTGAAGCCTTCTTCGGCCTCTAAAACCGCCCGTTTGGAAATAATTAACAAGGAGGAGAGAGAGCTTTCGACTTCTTTGACTAACTGCTCCAGTTCGTTTTTTGAATTAGCGGGAACGGTGATATAAAGAGCGTATTGGAAGAAGCGTTCGGCTCCTTTGGCAATTTCTGCTTGAAGCGCCAAGGCGTCGTCTAGGGCTACTTGAACAGAAGGGTCAACTACTCTGCCTTTGCGGATTTCTCCTTCTAAGGTAGCTTCCATTTCGGCAATTTTGCGTTTGAGATCATCCAAAACCACCTTTGACTGAGTGGGATAGATAAACATGGAAACCAAAAGAGGATTATCAAAGGTAATTAGGGGGTTAAGCCAGTTGGGACCAACATAACGCGGATAACCAACTACAAAAAGGGTAGTGTAGTATTGCTCGTTAATTTTAAGATTGGAGAAGTCAACCTCAACATAAGAGGGGGCAACAATATCAGCGATGCTGGTTAGGCCTTGGGCAAATTTTTTGGCCACTTTATCTGTAGTAATCTGTTTAGCAGGGACTGCTTTTTTTGGCGCCGCCGGCGGCGCTGTTTTCGCTTGATTTTGTTGATTTTGGACTGTTGCTTCAGCCCGAATCACCCCCGGGGTGATGTTTGGAGTTGGTTGGTTGGTTTTTTTCTTGTTGAATAAGCCCATTATTGTCCGTGAACTAGATAACTTTCAAACATATCCCCATCAATCATGTCAACTCCTGTAGCTGAGGGGTTGTAAAGATTGTAGTAGAAATTAACCAACTCTGTTTTGGTAAGCACCTGGCTACGCAAACCAACTCGCGCTAACAACCGAAGAACATGGTCTTTTTTGGGATAAATGGCAGTTTTGGCACGCTGGATAATGTAATCGCTGGAATAATTGCTGGAAGTGGCCCCTTTGGCGCCCATCTCTAAAGTAGAGAAAGGAACAATAATAAAAAACCGTTTCTTTAAAACCGAATTTTGGGTAACAATGCTTTTGATAAATTCAATG
This sequence comes from uncultured Gammaproteobacteria bacterium, assembly GCA_964515585.1. GTDB lineage: Bacteria > Patescibacteriota > Microgenomatia > UBA1406 > UBA1406 > UBA1406. Next base: position 5,707 of record CAZEVA010000050.1, read on the forward strand.
TATTTTATTAGCCAATCCTTGATTTCTGGCTGACTTTGTTTTTGTAGATTTTTATTCAGGTAGTCAAGGTAGTCGGAAATATTCATTTTGGAAGAAAAAATGGCAATTTGAATGGCAAAAGAAAGAGAGTTTAAAAGTGAACCAAAGGCATAAACCAGAGAGTTTTGCTCTTCTTCTGAAAGTAGAGAAAAATTAATGGCTGAGGTTTCAATCACCATACAGCAGGAGCCGTCTTTAAGTAAAACTACATCATCCTCAATTTTTCGGATTTCGATAAACTCCTGAGTTGTTGATTTAATTGGTGCTGTTGGTTTTTTCTTCATTTTTGAGCTAATATACGCAAATTATTACTGTTGCTGCCAACTTTCATTCTAGCAAAGATGTGCTTTTTTTGCGGGTCGGCAATTTCCAACAGATACTCACCAGCAGTTAGCGGCAGGCTGTTCTGAAACCTTCCTTGAGTATTTGTTTTGAAAAGACGGACTGTTTCTACTCCTTTTTTGAGATAAACTAATTGGTTGGGAAGAGGAACGCCGCTAGCGGAAAGAACTACTCCAGCTAGATTACTTTGCTCTGGAGGGGCTTCGGTAATCGCCTTTTCTGGAGTTGTTTCAAGAACCGGCTCTTGGCCAACTTGACCACTGTTAAAACTAATAGGAGTATAGGCTAAAGGAGCCGCTTTAACCGCCGCCGCAGGCGGCGGGCC